>JAJRYW010000649.1 GCA_024275555.1 Calditrichota bacterium
CCAGCAACGCTTCTTCCGTCGGGTTTTTTTTGGCATGGTCGGGAAGATTATCAAAAAATTTTTTCGGGTCCGGAACGGACATTAGCTCTTCCAGAAAGCGGGAATATTTTTCCGTACCGGCCTCGGTAGTAAAAACATCCGGCAGGGAAGCAAGCTCCACACCGATTTCCTTCAGATATTTTGATAACTGCAAGAGCCGCAGCCGTCTCGGCAGAACCAGCCTTACCGTCAGCATAAATGTTGCGATGAAAATAACAATCGGCAACCAATACAGAATTGATTTAGAATTGAAAATGACGAACGTATCCGTAAAGATGGCACTGAAAAATAAAAATCCCAGGAATAAAATACCGGTTGCCACCTGGGTTTCCCAAAACGTGTTTATAACCAACAATACTGAGAAGAAAATTCCTGCTGCTGAATAGATCATCGGCAGCGAAAAAGACGACACATCTACTCCGGAAGAAGATGTCTCTCCGGCAAAGAGCACGATCATTAGCAAGACCAAGAAATTCGCCAGGAATTGAAACAGCACTAAAAAAGAAAGCACCCGGTAAACATAGTGGATTCTATCAACCTCTTTAAACCCGCGGATTTCCTTTAGGTCGTCAATTAGCTGACGGGTGTCATGGGTGATAAATTTTGACTTGAGCGCTTCGGGAATCTCTTCTAAGGAAACCCCCTCACTCACTTTGGTGTAAATTTCCTGGTAAGCTCCACGAAAAACATCCCTACTGCTGTAAATTGGCTTTCTCATGCAATTTAAAGGATATGATGCGTATTGCATAATTTATTGTTTTATGGAGAATTGTTTGCCGTTTTTCCGGAAAGCCAGGCGGTTATGTGATCAACAAAGAAAATATACCCAATCCTGGGAAAACCGGCAATACCCCCGGAGATTTTTTTGGTAAAAAGCAGAGCTTCGAAAGAAAAAGGCGTTCCAAGCTGGAGCTTGGAACGAGGGGAACAGTGCATCGCCTGGAATTTTCACCAACTGTCAGGCGAACACCATCTACTGACTTCCTGAAATTCGATTTACTTATACTTGAGCAATTGTATGCTCTTTAATATATTTTTTTGATCGACTAACTGATCGGTAAAAAACGCAAAACTAATGTCTGGTGGGAAATGCTCCGCGTTAATCCGCGCCAATCCACAGCCTTTAAAAAGCGTTCCGTATTCTGATGGACTCTACGCAAGCCTACGTTCTCTTCGGAACAGCTACTTTGTTTTCTGGGGCGGCACAATCCCGGGCTGGTAGGTGGTGCGATCCCGGTGCATCCGGGCCCGGAACTCTTCCTCGGAGATGAACAAGGTGTCGGAAACACTGCGGTAGATGTAGAACTGATCGTAGTAAGTGGTGTCGGCGATGATCAGGGTGTCGCTGCGCAGCACATGCAGCACATCGTAGGTAGTTTCGGGCACTTTGGGCGGCGGTGGGGGCGGCTGGTACTCCAGCGCACGCGACTTATAGCCCCACATATCAAACACTACCGTATTGGAATCCCGCTCAAAGAATATCTTCATGGGCAGTTCGCGATAATTCCAGTTCACCGCCTTCAGCAAGGCCGCCAGAATGGTATTTTGGGCCCGGTTGTGCTCCAGGCGTTCAAACACCTCCGGATCAGCATTTTGGGTGACGCTCTGGAAATTGCTGGTAAACTCCCACTGGTTCATCACCTTTTGGGCAGTATCGGAAGGAAACAGGTAGTAGGTCTTTTCGGAAGGGAAACATTTGATCAAATCTTCCTCGCCAAAGCCATTGCCGGTGGCGTCGATAAACTGGATTTTGGCCACCGACTCCTCGGGGATCAAATAGGCTTCCAGGAAGAAAGCAATCAATTCCGGGTCGCTGACGGTGGCGGTGGAGATCATCGATTGGTCGATGACCACCTGGCGGGCAGTCTGGGAGTAGGCGAAGGGATTTAGGAATACCATCTGGATTATGAACAGCATCCACAGAGCCAACGAAACATTGCAGCTCCTGTCATTCCGGCGCAAGCCGGAATGCCCACACTCCCCCGACCTGTCATTCCGGCGAAAGCCGGAATCCCCGCCCTGGCCGCTCCGATGAGCTACTGAATCCCCAACGGGGCAAGCAAATTCAGCATGACAGCCTTCTTCATACTCTCTCGCCCTGTCACTCCGGTCAAAGCTGAATTCCCCGCCCCGGCCGCTCCGGTGAGTTACTGAATCCCCAACGGGGCAAGTAAATTCAGCAGAACCTTGCCAACCAACAACTTTATTTCTACTCATCATTCTTCACCATGCTGGCTAATTGTCGATATTCACGGAAATAGCGGGTTGCCTCCGGCAGCTTCCCCTGCCGTTTTAAGGCGCTGATTAGGATTCGCAGCGTGGCCAGTTCCTCCGCCGGCGATAGCTGTTCCCGCCCGGCCAGGGCCGCCTCCCCGGCTTCCACCGCAGCCTTGGGATTATTGATCGACAGCCGGGCAATTTCTGCATAGGACTTCGCCCGCTGCTTCCAGGGAATCGCTACCGATTGCTGAAAATATGTTAAGGCCTGCCGCAGCTTTTTCTGCTTCAGCTTTTCCAGGCCCAGGTTATGGCACATGGTCCCGTAGGCGTCAAAATACTCGCTGCGCATGGTATCCGCCTCGGCCAGGCCGGTGGTATCATCGCGGAAATAATGCACCACCTGCTGCATGCGCTGCAAGGCCTGATCCGCCTTGCCGGTGTAGGTAAACTCCACCAGGGCCAACCGCCACTGCACCTCTCGCCGGGCCCGTTCGGTTTTTACCCGCTGCAAGAGCGCCCGGAAGCCCTGCTCCGCTTTTGCAAATTTTTGCTGATCGATCCAGCTTAGCACCGTATCCCGGAAGACCACCGCGCCCAGGTTGCCGTCGTCCCAGTTAATCCAATCGATAGTGCTCTGCACCGTGCCGCGATCCTGATCGGTGCGGGCCAGGAGCAGGGCGCGTTGTAAATCCTGCAAGGCCGCCCCGGCCCGGCTTAAACGGATGTTGTCCTCCGCCTGATAATAGACATACAGGAACAGCGCCGCCGAGTCGATCGCTGCGGCAACGGCGGCGTCGTTCAGAGCCTGCGACTCGGGCACCCGGAAGACGGCCGTTTGCTTCAAAACAGCTTCCGCTTTCCGAAAATTCCGCAGGGCCTTCTCCCAAAGTCGCCGGTTGTGATACACCTGGGCCAATCGCCCATACAGCCCATGCTGTCCCCGGTCCATCCGGATCAGTTTTTCCAGCACCCGGGCGGCCTTTTCCAACCGCGCCTCGCCTAAAAATCGTTCCGCCTGAAATTGATAAACCTTGGCCAGCCACAAACGGGTGTTTCGGTCAAAGGGATCAAACTGCAGGGCCGTTTCGAAGTAGACCGCCGCCGAATCCAGGTGGGCCTGTGAGCGTTCCCGGAGTTGATCATCGCTGAGGCCCTGCCCGCGCAGGTGCTGCATTTTCAGCAATTGCTGCGCCCCCCGGTTGAACTGCCGGATGGCGGTCAAGGTGTCGCGGGCGGCGCTGCTGTCCTCGACGGAGAGGGCCTGCCACAGCTCCTCGCTGACCTGGTAATGCTCCTCCCCCTGCCGGGCAACGGCAATGGCACGCTGCTGCTGTTCCCATTCCACAAAAAGCCGGTTGGCCAGCGAATCCGCTTTTATGGCAATGCTGCTATCCACACCCGCCGGCGCCGCCAGCACCCGTGGTTTAGGCGTTGCCGCGGGGCGGGTTCCGGCGCAATTGGCCAGCAGAATCGCTGTTCCGCTTAACAAAATAATTTGCGCTATAAGTTTTCCCGGTTTTCTGTTCATCATTTCTTTGTTTCCCGTTTAATCTCACGCTAAGACGCTAAGCCGCAAAGAATTATAACCGTATGATTTCCCAGCGTAGGGATAAATAGTCATGCCTCTTTCCTATCCCATTTAATCTCACGCTAAGACGCTAAGCCGCAAAGAATTATAACCGTATGATTTCTCAGCGTAGGGATAAATAGTCATGCACTCTTTCCTATCTCATTTAATCTCACGCTAAGACGCTAAGCCGCAAAGAATTATAACCGTATGATTTCCCAGCGTCGTGAAAAACCTTCTTCGTGCAAATTCGTGTCATTCGTGGACAATTAATTCCCTCTTCGTGCAAATTCGTGTCATTCGTGGACAATTAATTCCCTCTTCGTGCAAATTTGTGTCATTCGTGGATAAAAGCCGCTACTCCACCTCGTGCTTCACGCTATCCCACCAGGAGAGGAATATCCGGTAAAACTGCCGGGTGCGCTGACTCCCGGCCGGACGCAGGTTGGTGCTGAATTTCAGGATCGATCCATCCGGCAGGCGATCCAACTCCCCGGCCCGGAGAAAATTACTCTTTTTCCGGAATCCTTCATCGATCAGGTAGGTTACCTCGCGGTTCTCGATCAAAACAATGCGCACCTCGTAGCTGGCTTCCACGCAGAGCAGGAGCATATCAAAGCGGCGGCCGTCCATCTGGAATTGCACCCGGGAGGTTAAGTGACCGGGTCGGTGGTTCATGAAGCGGCGGGCCACCGGGGGCAGCACAGCCGGATGGCGTTTCATCCACTCGATCAACGGCTGGTAGATCGGCGAAAAGTTTTCTGCGCCGGCGTCAAACTCGGCCAGGGCTTTTAAATCGATCTCGCCCTGGTCGCCGCCGCCGATTGCCTGCGCGCCTTTTAAATCCGCCCCGACATCATCCCCGAAGGAGGCGTCGCCCAGGCCGGCCTCTTCCGTATCGCTGCTCTGCACGGCCAGCCCGCTCCGGGAACCGCCTTTCCGCCCGGTGCGGGGCGCCGAGATTAAAGGCGAGTTCTTGTCCAGGCTCAAATTAAAATCACTGAAGGATTGGGTGTCGAGGCTCTGCAAATCAACCCGGCTGGTTTGGGGTTTGGGCTGACTGCGTCCCGGCGCTTCAATGTTGCGGCTTGGCAGCGACAGATCGGCAAGCTTCAACTGGTCTTCCAACTGTTTCAGATCAATCCGCTTGATGACCGGCTCTGTGGCCCTCCTGGGGGCTTCCTCGCGTTTGCGCGCCTCCGGCTGTTCGCTCGGCGCCGGCGGACTGGGCCGGGGAATAAAGCGGGTCCAGTTGATCTGATCGTAATGTTCCGAAATCAAATCCCGGTGCGGAATAGCCGCAATGTTCATCGCCAGAAAAGCGATCAGCAGGATTATCCCGGTAACCAGCGCCGCGATAGATTTTTGTTTTTGTTGATTTTTCATGGTCATCAATCAAACCGTTTGTTTCAGTTGCCGGGGGCCTGGCTGAGCGGCTCCGGCTGCATGTTAATGCTCTTGGCCAACCCTTCCTGCTCGCAGATATCAAACACGCGGATAACGGCCTGGATGGCAGCATCCGGCTCCGGGTTGATCACCACCACCAGGCTGCGCGCTTCGGTTGCGGCAACTTCCAGAAGTTTTTGGCGCAAGCTTTTCAAATCCGCCGTTTCCAGCAAAGTTTCGCCATCCAGGGTAACCCGGAAATAATTTTCCGGATCGATATTGACAAACAGGTAGGCGTCATTTTCCTCCCGGGGCGGCGTTTGCTCCGGGGAAGGCCCGGGCAGCCGGATCTGGCGCTTCATCTGGATATCGCTGATGGCCAGAAAACCGAATAAAATGATCAGCACCACGTCAATCAGCCGGATAATCAGCCCGCCGTTCATCTGTGGTTCCTTCTTTTTGTTGATGTGTACATTCTACCCCCTGTTTTTGCGGACCACATCCAGGCCCGCGGGAATTTTCATTTGCCGGCAGAGATTGACCACCCGGAAGGCGTATTTCACCGGGGCGTCGTAATTGGCCCGCACCCGCACGCGCATCCGGATTCGTTTGGCGTTCAGCCGCTGCCGCTCGGCCAGGATAAATCTTTGCAGCACCGCTTCATCATCAATCACGGCGCGCTCTTCGTTCACCAGGTAACGGCCGTCGGGCAAAACGCCGATGTAGACCACCTGCTCGCGATCCGGCGCGGTCGCAGGAACGGCGGCGCTTTCGGCCAGCTTTATTCTGCTTTTTTTGCTGACCTCCGATATGGCGATAAACCCGAACAAAAGGATCAGCACCACATCGATCAGCCGGATAATCAATCCGCTGGAATATTTTTTTTTCTTTTTGCCGGGCATCTTATTATCCTTTACAGAGAATCCGGAATTCCACCGGCTCGCTTTGGGAATCTTTGATGCGGGCCGCCACGGCGTAGAACCCCGGTTTTGTTCCCAGGGTCAGCCGCGATTCGGCAATGCCCCGGGCGTCGCTGCGGGAGAGGTAACGATGATTTCCGCCGCTGAAATTGCCGTCGCCCATGGTCAGTTCAAAAAGGATGGGGGCATTGGGAACCGGGTTTCCCA
>JAJRYW010000650.1 GCA_024275555.1 Calditrichota bacterium
AAAATTCAGGAAATAAAAACCGTTGCAAGAGGTTTTGGTAAATTTGATAATTTTAGAATAGCGATACTCTTTTTCTTAGGAAAACTTGACCTCTATCCACAAGAAACCCAGTAGAGCCACAAAAAATTTACTTACGGATAAAAAATGTTCCACAAATCCGGTGATGGGTGAGGAGACTCTCACTCCATGAGAAGCACCCTCATTTAAGATGAGAACAAACCGCCCTGAAATGGTTGGCTGTGTTTCATGCAGAGAAGAAGACATGACGGTCTGAAATGCTGGCTGTAAAATACACGTGTTTTTATTGGAAATCAATGCACTTTTTCAGGCAGGCGAAACAACGGCTCCCCGGGGCGAACAATTGGAAGCAGGAAATCCGCCCGGCCGGGCTACCATGAACCCGGCCGGGTGGAGAAAAGATCAGGACAATTTCTTCAGGCGCTCTTGTGCGTAGGCTTTGTGGTTGGGATCGTCGCTGTCGGTAACCGGCATCTCCAGCACTTTCCGGTACTCCGCCCGGGCTAAATCAAGCTGCTTCAGTTTCTCATAAGTAATGGCCAGTTCCAGGTGGTGGTTAACCCAGGTGGGATTTAACTCAATCGCTTTTTGAAAGCACTCTGCCGCTTTTTCCACCGAGGCTTCCTTCGGTACTCCGCCGAGGAATAAATTGGCAAATTTCTTTTCGATCCAGCTTAGAGTGGCCAACTTGCGGTGCCAGCGTCCCAGCACATGCCAGGCGATGTCGTCGGCGGGGTCCAGCGCCAATGCTTTATCGACTTCCGCCTTTATCTCCTTGCTGAGGCGCACCCGTTCTTTTGCCCCGGCGTCCAGGGCCACCCGCCCCAGGGCAATGCTCAGGGAGAGGTGTCCCTTCGCCCCGCCGGAATCAACCTCGATGGCCCGGCGGGCGTACTCTGCGGCAGCCAGATAGTTCTTCCGGCGCTCCTTTTTATCCTTGAGCGTCTCGCCGACATCCACGTACGCCCGGGACGCCTTCCAGGCCGCCTCGTAATTATCGGGGTTGCTTTCCAGCGCTTTCAGATAAAATTCCAGCGCTTCGGCATGGTTAAAGGCCTGGTAGGCCTGCTCTGCTTTGGCCATCCAGTCGGCGCTATCCTGGGCCGCCGCTGTCAGTGGAAATATCAGCAAAATTGCATACAGAAATCGCATCATGAGCAATCTTCCTTATTTAGCCATTAGGCTGACTAATTTATCGCGCTTGACGATGGAATCCTCTCCCAGCCAGATGGCCCAGAGCGCTGTGGCAAATTCCACATTGGTGATAGCCGGCTTTTCATCTCCCTGGACAATCGAAACAACCACTCCGCCGGGCAACCAGCGCAGAATATACTGCTGGTCTTCTTTGACGTCATTGGAAAAGTAGCCCACAAATTGCTCGATCAACGGTTCCAGTTCGGTATACTTTTCTTTGGAGAGGTGCTTCTTAAAACCGTCCCGGTAAGCGCCCTGAATTTTGCCTGCCCCGACATTCCGGGCAAAGTCCATGGTAATCTGCTTGGCCTTGCCGTCGCTCAGAATGGCATCGAACAGCTCCGCTTTAGCGGCCGGGGCAGCGTCTTGCATATAATGCGCCATTCCGTAAACCTTAAAAAAATACTTCTTACGCACCGCGGTACCGGTTGCCTGGAGGGTGTACTCCGTACCGTCATAAGTAAAGGTTACTTCCTTAGGAAATTTCTTTCCGGTGGAAGACTCCTCCACCATTTCCTGGGCAACTAAACTTCCGGCAAACAGGGCCAATGAGCACAGCCCCACTAAAAACAGTTTCCATAAACGCATGATAAAGCCTCCTTGGGTTAGACAGACATTAAATGATAATAACCATAGTGGTTTCTAAACCTTACTACGTTTGAAACGTTTGCTGTCACAGACGTTTGCTTAAAACCTGGATTATTCTAACAACTCCCACCCTGAGCCATGAAACCCCCAGGCTGTCACACTGGTATATCTTACCACACCTGCGGCTTTAGAGTATAGACAAAGCGTACCGAATCCATCGTAAGACATGGGACGTTCATCTACCCAAATATTCAAGTAAGAATACTCTGAAATGGGACTGACAAACCCTCTTACAAAACCATAATATGAACAAGAACAAACCGCTAGCGACGGTTTCCAGCCAATGATACGAATCTCCTGATTCTGAAAATATTTCAACGGTAATTGAAATGGCTCAAGTGCAAATAAAATGGGCTGAAAGCCAACGTTGATGATATACAAGGTATCATTTTCTTCTTTAATGCGAAAGGTTCCCACCGAATCTCTGACCCAATAATCCATATATCCCCTGGTTCTTAATTTATCCATAGAATATGAATTGGGGGTTAATTCGGCGGATACGATATACTCACCACCTGTTTTACCGGTAATTTCCACAATCAGTGTATCCGTTAAGTAAACGATATCTTCAGACGATCTATCCCAGTATTCCTGGCCAAGAAATCGAATATACTTGTTCTTTTGTCCCACCTTCAGTGTATTAAAAATGTTTGGCTTAACGAAAGCGGCAGAACTATCGGAAATGCGAACACACGAGCTTGTGATCAAAAACAGGATGAAGAGCGCACAAAACAAAGGTTTATCTTTCATTGGCCATTCAATGATTATGTAATCTTCATTATCGCGCTACTTTAGTCAATTGAGTCCCGGTAATCCGGTCAAACATCATAATCCGGTCGACCACATCCATGCCTTTGACCACTTTGCCGAAAGCGGTGTAGCGTCCGTTGAGATGCGGCTGGGGCGTATGCACCACAAAGAATTGACTGCTGCCGGTGTCTTTGCCGGCGTGGGCAATCCCCACCACCCCGCGATCAAAACTGAGGTCGTTGTACTCACAGGGAACCGCGTAGCCGGGGCCGCCCCAGCCATCCCCGCGGGGGTCGCCTACCTGGATAACAAATCCCGGAACCACCCGGTGGAAATAGATGCCGTCGTAAAAACCATCCTTCACCAGCTTGACAAACTTGGCCGCGTTCACGGGCGCTTTTTCCGGGTAGAGCTCGATGGTAAAATCGCCCACGGTGGTGGAGACGGTTACCTGGTAGAGCGTATCCGGGCTGACCGGGGGGAAATCCCATTTGGTGGTATAGGCCTCTTGAGGCGGATAAGTGGGGAAGTCGGTTTTGCCGGTAATATGCTCCAGCGCCGCCCGGGCTTTTTCGCGTATGCCGGGATAAGGATTTTTCAACTGCTCTTTCAGAAAAGGAACCGCTTCCAGGCTGCCGATGCTGTCCAGCGCGGTGATGATCGGTTCCATTGCTTCCAGGTCGCGCGGGGCGCTAAACTGTTTGTAAACTTCGATTAAAGGGGCAACTGCCTGGGCCGGGCGAGGGTCTGCCACGGCGAGATAAGTGGAGATGATCGTGGCCAGGGCCATATCGCCCGTCTTCAGTTTCCCGATCAAATACTCCACAGAAGGAGGCTGGTTGCGATTGACCAGCACCTCCATTGTCAGCGTGGTCTGGGCGATGTTGTCGCTGTCGGCCAGTTTCATCAGCAATTCCGTTGCTTCCCGGGATTCCCTTAAAGGGCGCCCCTTGCTGTCGGCGTCGATATTTTCCAGTGTTTTGATGGCGTAGTAATTCTGCGGCCAGGGTTTATCCAGCACCTCTTCTTTGACCAGCTTCAAGGCGGCTTTCGGCTCAAGCTGCGCCAGTACGGTTAAGGCTTCTCCCTGTATCCGCCAATCGGGGGATTTATTAATCAGGCGTTTCATCTCCTTGCGGGTCTGCCAGTTCTTGTACTTTGCCAGGGTGCGAATAGCCTGAATCTGCACATAAGGATGGGGATCATCCAGGGCTTTGATGATGTCCGGCTGGAGAAAATGATCTTCCAGGTTATCCAGCAACTCCAGGGCGGCCACCCGCACATACCAGGTAGAATCCTGTAGTTGCACGGTCAGCTTGCGCCGGAATCCCCGGGAATTATAGGTTTTCAGCAATGCTTTGGCCTGGGGATTATTGCGAAATTGATTAAACTGGGGAGCTTTGATCAGGGCAACCATGCGATTCAGCCCCTTTACGGCAAAAAACTTCACCAGCGGCTCGGGGCGGTCCAGGGCTAAAACCAGGTTGTCGAACGAAGGGATCACCCCGATCCGGTAGACCGCGTAGGCGGCCCGCCAGGCAACCTCCGGGTCGGGGCTGTTGACCATTAAGTTCTCCAGGGAAGGCGCCAGGGTGTGGGCAATTTGCCCGCGGTAGGCCAGAATCCCGCTGGCAATGGCGGCGGCTTTTTGATATTCCGGATCGGCGCTCTCGATAAAGTCCCGCAGGAGAATCAGGTTTTGTGTGGCGCCGCTTTTTCCCAGCGCCTCCACCACCCGAACCCGAACCGGTTTATTGCTTTCCGAACGCAAGGCGTCAATCAAATATGATTCCACCCTGGGGTTAAAAAACTGGCCCAGGGCAAACACCGCTTCGGCGCGTACGCCGGGGTCGTCGTCGGTAAGCCGGTTGGCAATTAAGATCACCGTGGTGGTATCCTGGATGCGCCCCAATGTTTTTACCGCCGCCTTGCGAATCTCCGGATTCTTATGGTTTAACCAATGGATAATCTTTTGCTGGTCAATATGCCGGGTGTACTCAATTTGGCGAAGTTCCTGTTGAGATTGGATGACATCCTGATCTTGACATGATATCAATAGCACCAGAACTAAAAGTGATAACAAAACCCGCTTCATGTAGAACTCCTCGTCTTCACGTTTATATTTGTATCTGCCAAGAATGGTTGCCCGATAATATAGCTGATTCTATCCAAAAAAACTATACAGATCACACAATTAACATCAGGAATACCCAAAACGCTCTTAGCGTGTTTCAACGCCGGTTGTTAAAGTAATTTGACGGGATGAACCGGATAAACCGGATAAAGCTTAAGAAAAACAGGAATAATCATCCTGGCGACCCGGTTAATTCCGGCACAGGATTTATCTTCATCCGATTGGCAGAGAAACCGATTCCAGTGAGAATATCATCCCCGGAGCGGGAAGGAAAATCCTTTATTCATAAGGTATTTTAACCCGCTTTTGTACGATCCTTGACAAAAATCTTTATTCTGCTTACATTTTCCCGACCTTAATTAATCAGACATGAGCAAACCAGACCACTATATTGTCCGTCACCCGGTTAGCGAGGAGATTAAAGTCAAGCGCTCTCTTTTCATTGGCCATCTGGCCCCGGCGGCGACAAAGGAAGAAGCTGAGCAGATTGTTGCCGGCTTCCGGCGCCGCTATCATGATGCGACTCACAATTGCTATGCCTACCGGGTCGATCAGGATCAATTCCGCTATTCGGATGATGGGGAACCCTCCGGAACCGCCAGTAAACCCATTCTGCAAATTATTGATAAATATGGTCTCATCCAGGCGGTTTTGGTTGTTACCCGCTATTATGGCGGCATAAAATTAGGCGCCGGAGGGTTAGTTCGCGCTTACAGCGGAGCAGCCGAGGCGGTGGTTCAAAAAGCGGAATTGGAAAAATATGTTTATTATCATTCCTGTAAAATTGAATTTCCCTATAATTCCACCCGTATGATTCATCATCTTCTGGAAAAATACCGGGGTATGCTGCTGAACCCGCAGTACGGATCTGTGGTTAC
>JAJRYW010000651.1 GCA_024275555.1 Calditrichota bacterium
GAATTGGCGCAAACGCTGAGGCCGATTGCCCTGCGCTACATCGGGCATGATCTTTTGTGGGGAGAGGCCCACCTGGAATACGCCCGCCGGCTGATTCAGAAAGGCCGGCCGCAGGCGGCGATTGCCGAATACCGGGCGGTGCTGAATTACTACCCGGAAATATTTCTGGGCGCGAATGAAGTTAAGCTCTGGGAGCAACTCATCGAGACCGAAGTGAGCGCCGGCCGCTACAGCGACGCCGAGATTGATGCGGCGCGGCTGATGGGCCGTTTTCCCGACAACCCCTGGGGAGCGGTGCAGTTGGGCAAGGTCCTCCTGGCCCAATCGCGATTTAAAGAGGCCGAGCGGGCCTTCCAGCAGGCCATGAAAATCAATAAAAGCCATCCCCGTTTTGAAGACGCCCAGCGCTCTTACGTGCTCTACTTGTGGGGAGCGGCCATGGCCAATCAGCGCAAGCTGGTTCCGGCGCAGCGCAAACTGGCCCGGGCGCTTAAACTCGATCCGCACAACCGGGCCGCCGAAAAAATGCTCATGCAAATCAATGCGGACCTGGAGCGGGGGCCGTAGGCGATGTGGTAACGGGTGAAATGGAGTCGGGGGGATCGGGCTCCCGGGGCCGTTTCTATCGCTTGCCGGCAGGGCTGCAATCGTTCGCCCCTTATCTGAAACAAACTTGCCCAACATGGAACTCGGGGAAGAGAAGATGCGAGGGGGCCTCCGAACCTCGATAGTGATCATGATTATGCTAACTGCCGGAGCGTTAATGGCCCAGGGAACGAAACCAAAAATGAGAGGTGCATCAAAACCACCGGAAACGCCGCAATGGGCCAAAACGGTGGTCTGGTATCAAATCTTCCCCGAGCGTTTTTTCAACGGCGATCCGGCCAATGATCCCACGTTGAAAGATATTCAGGGAACGTATCCCTGGGATGACAATGGCCCGGGGCGCTCCGGCGCACTTCGTCCCCCGGCCGGGATGTCGCTCGAACCCCCGAAAGAGGCCTGGCAAATCCACCCCTGGACATCCGACTGGTACGAACTGCAAGCTTATGAGCGGGCCAATGGGAAGGGGTTTTGGTACAATGTTTTTCGGCGGCGCTACGGCGGGGATCTGCAAGGCGTGCTGGATAAACTGGATTATTTGCAGGATCTGGGCGTCGCGGCCATTTACCTCAATCCCATCTTCGATTCCCCCTCGCTGCACAAATATGATGCAGCCGGTTATCACCATGTCGATCCCAATTTTGGCCCGGACCCGGCCGGCGACCGGCAAAAAATGGCCGGGGAGGTCTTCCACGATCCTGCTACCTGGGTGTGGACGGCCGCCGATAAATTGTTTTTAAAGCTAATTCGGGAAATCCATCGCCGGGAAATGTATGTGATCATCGACGGCGTGTTTAACCACATGGGCTACAATAGCCCGGCCTTTCAGGATGTGCTGCGCCGCCAGCAGCAATCGCCCTACAAAGATTGGTTTAAAATCAACTCCTTCCGCGACCCGAAACGGGGAACCCCTTTTAAATACCGGTCCTGGGCAGGGGTAAAGGAACTGCCGGAGTTGCGCCAGGATGAAAACGGAATTGTCAAAGGTCCGCGCGAGTATATTTTTGCCATCACCCGCCGCTGGATGGACCCCGATGACGACGGCGATCCCTCCGACGGCATTGACGGGTGGCGACTGGATGTGGCCTATTGTATTGCTCACCCTTTCTGGAAAGAGTGGCGGAAGCTGGTCAAGTCGATCAACCCCCGGGCCTACCTGACCGGCGAGGTGATCGAGCCGGTGGTAAAGCTGAAACCCTATTTGCAGGGCGATGAGTTTGATGCGCTGATGAACTACCAATTTGCGTTCATCGCCTCGGAGTTTTTCGTTTCGGAAAAAAAGCGCATTTCCGCCCGGCAGTTTGATCGGCGGCTGCGGGAGTTGTGGCAGGCCTTCCCGGGGGAGATCAGCTATGTGATGCAGAATCTCTACGGCAGCCACGACAGCAACCGGCTGGCCTCGCACATTGTCAACCGCGACCTGGGCAGTTACCGCAATTGGGCGCGGTATTTCCACATCTCCAAAGCAACCAACCCGGACTACCGGGTGCGCAAGCCCAACCGGGCCGAGCGGCAAATCCAAAAGCTGATGGTGATTTTCCAGATGACCTATCCCGGCGCTCCCATGGTTTATTACGGCGATGAGTGCGGCATGTGGGGCGCCAATGATCCCGATTGCCGCAAACCGATGCTCTGGCCGGAGCTGGAATACCATCCGGAGGTTTGCCTGCCGGACGGCTCGCGCCGGGCCCGCCCGGATACGGCGGCGTTTGACCGGGATTTGTTCCGGCATTACCGTAAACTGATCCGGATTCGCAACACCCTGCCTGCCCTGCAACGGGGCGATTTCCGCTCGATGCTTGACCGGGGCCGCCCGCAGGTTTATGCCTTTCTGCGGGAATACCGGGGGCAGCGCGTGGTGGTGATTTTAAATAACAATGCGCACAGCAAGATTCTCGAAATGCCGGTTCTGGCCGGTCGGCAATGGCGGGATGTGCTGAACGAGGAGTTGGTTGATGGCCGGGATGCAACGCCCCGGGTTCGGGTTTCTGGAAAATGGGGCCGGATTTTGGTGCAGCAGGAAGGCGAAACCGATTAATCTGCGGTCAAACCTATTTTATTCGCCACGGATTTGCATAGATCAACACAAATTTTTTTCGTTTAAAAAGCACATTATAGAGTGTCAAAAATCAGGAGTGTCAAGCTTCAGCTTGGCGATGGGTGACGTGAGCAGGTAGCGCCTCTGCAAGCCCAGCCCGGGAACACTGACAAAAGATATTATACGGCTTATAGACCCGTGAATTAGTATGAAAATGAAATTGTTTAAATATGATGAGCGAGTTTCCCACAGCGGGACAATTATAGAGGCGTGAATTAATCCGCGAATATAGATTGCTGCGGTATCCGCATTCCGATTACCCGGAATGCGGCTACCGGAGAACCGGCAGTCTTCTCGAATTTATTCACGCGTCTATATTATCACGGCCAAA
>JAJRYW010000652.1 GCA_024275555.1 Calditrichota bacterium
AGAAAAAGCGCTGGGAACAGCAAAACCGTAAAGAACGGCAGGCCTATCAGCAACAAGCCGAGGCAGAACGGCAACGCTGGCAGGATTACGTTGACCGGGAATCGGCGATCTGGCAGGCCCATGTGGCGGCGGTAAAACGCAAATGGAAGGAGTTGCGCTTCTCGGATGTGCGCAAGTGGGTCGGCTACACCTCCGACCTGGAGAGCCGCTTCCAGGCCGATTTCGAAAACGGGGAACTGGAGATTGAAGTGTTGGGCAAACCGGGAGAACCGCCGGCCGTCCTCCGGGAGCGAGCCCGGGAAGTGCTCAAGGAGGTCTTGCAGGAAAAGGCGCTGCCCAATGAAGCGCCGATTTTGAGCAACCAGCTCCAGATCGACCCGGCGGCGGGGAAGATTCCCGCGGCCTATACTAGCACCTCGGACTACACATCTCCCGAGGGAAAACGTTATGAAAAGATGACCGTGCGAATTCCTTTCCGGCAAGACCACATGCGCATCCGGGCCCAACGCGTCCTGCCTTATGTGCAAAAAGCATCGCAAAAATTCGGCCTCAACCCAAAGTTAATTATGGCCATGATTCACACCGAGTCGTCATTTAACCCCAAGGCAATATCTACGTTTCGTCGTTCCAAAGGGCGGGTAGGCCATGCTTATGGGCTGATGCAGTTAGTGCCCTACTCCGGCGGCAAAGAAGCCCACCAGTTGCTTGGCGGCCGCGGGGAACCTTCTCCGGCCCTGCTCTTCAATCCCGAAAAAAATGTGGAACTGGGCGCCGCCTATCTTTCCAAATTGCAACGGCAATATTTTAAGAGCGTCAGACATCCCCAAAGTGTTCAATATTTAATAATTGCGGCCTACAACACCGGGCCGCGCAATGTCGCCAAAGCTTTTGTGGGGAAGCGCTCCCTGCCCTCGGCCATCCCGGTAATTAACAGCATGCCTCCCGACCAGGTGTATTCCCGAATGCGCTATAACCTGCCCTACCACGAGACCCGCGACTACCTGCAGAAAGTAATCACACGGATGGAGCTTTACTGAGGAGGAATACCAAAAGGCAATGAGTGACGAGTGACAGATAATACCCATGTCCGCACAGACAAGCTCCAAATTGTATTGACCGCAGAGAAATTGCGATAAAACCTCGCGACTATTATGTTTGAAATTTGGTTACTATTCAGCAAATAAAGAGTGTAGGGATTTTGCATTGCATCGACTGTGTCGATGTATGCATTGACACAGTCAATGCAATCCAAAAGCTCCCATCATGGCAATGACTTCTAACCGGATATAAATATTTTGTTTTATATTCTTTCGATTCTTTTACTGCTTCCAGTGCTCTGCGCCGGATCGAGAGGGGAATTTTTATTCTTGTCAAACTTTACTGCATCATTTCCAATAATAGGGTCAAACCATTTTCTCTTTGCTACGCTCCGGACATACACAGCTTAAATAGCTTCTTTACTTCCTTGCGGCTTCTGCGACTTTGCGGCAATATTTAACAAGGGGACTATCGAAAATTTTATCCTGGAGTTTCTCCTCCCCGGCGGAGATTTGCAGAAAACCAATTTCCTCCGTATCTTTGCTGCGCATGTTGAGCAGGGTTGTAACTTACCCGGGCTCGATTTTAGCGCAATATAAGATGAGGCGGAAATGACGATTTTTGGTATCGATGTGGGCGGCTCGGGAATCAAGGGGGCGCTGGTGGATGTTCACAAAGGCGAACTGGTCAGCGAGCGCGAGCGGATTCCCACCCCGCAGCCGGCCACACCGAAAGCCATTGCCGCACAGATTGAGGCGTTGCGAACTCATTTCCGGTGGGAGGGGCCGATTGGCATCGGATTTCCGGCCGTGGTGCAAAACGGGGTGGTGAAAACCGCTTCCAACATCGCCCCGCAGTGGATTGGCGCCAATGCAGAGGCGCTGTTCCGGGAATCTACCGGCTGCAAAACAACGGTCCTCAACGACGCCGATGCGGCGGGCCTGGCCGAGGTACGTTTTGGAGCAGCAAAAGATTACCAGGGCACCGTGATCGTCATTACGGTGGGCACCGGGCTGGGCGCGGCGATCTTTCATCATCAGCAATTATTTCCCAATACCGAGTTGGGCCATCTGCTGCTCAACGGCGATATTGCCGAACACTTCTGTTCCGATGCAGTACGCAAACGGGAAAATTTAAGCTGGAAGAAATGGGGCAAACGCTTTAATCGTTATCTGTTGGAATTAGAACGGCTGTTCTGGCCGGAGTTGGTCATCATCGGCGGAGGGGCCAGTAAAAAATTCGATAAGTTCTCTGAGATGCTAACTCTCACCTGCCCGGTAATTCCCGCCTTATTGCAGAACAACGCCGGGATTATCGGGGCCGCGCTGGCCGCGGCTTCCTGCAAGTAACCAGGTTATACTTCATCGCCGCCAAGGCGGGAAGAGCGCAAAGACAAAAGTAAAGAGATTGGATTTCCCCCGACTTAATCTGCATAAAATGTTTAGGGATTTTTTATTGAGTGAATTACGCTTAACACCTGGGGGGGTCCCCGCCTGTGTTTGGCTTTTTTGCAAAAATCCTATCCGTATTCAAACAGAACAAAGCTTACAGGGTCAGCAAATTTTCGATGGGCCGGCCCAGCACCGCCCGGGCACCTTTAATCCCGATGGGGCGCTGCAAGAGGGTCGGGTGCGCCGCCATATAGCGGATTAACTCCTCTTCCGGTTCCCGCCCGGTTAAACCCAACTCTTTGTAAGCCTTATCATTTTTTCTGAGCAGCTTTTGCGCCGGCAGGTTCAGTATCTTCAAAACTTGTCGTAATTCCGATTCACTTAACGGGGTCTCGGTATACTCCCGGTAGTTGAATTCGATCCCCTTATCCTTCAGCAAAGCGACCGCTTTGCGGCAGGTGCTTCAGGTTTTTTTGCAGATCAAAGTAAGCATAGCGCCTCCGGTGAAAAAGTGACGAGTGACGAGTGTTTTAGTCAAGGATTACGCCGCCGCCGAGACAAATTTGATCGTCATAGAAGACCGCGAATTGGCCGGCGGCAATCCCGGCCCGGTCGGGGCGCTCTAATTTTACCCGGGCGGTTTCCTCGTCCAGGAAATCCACCTCACAGTGATAAATGGTTTCCCCGTGGCGGATTTTAACCAACAGATCGGTCTTCTGCGGCCTTGCCCCGGCAATCCAGTTGAAATTGCCGCAGAGAAAGGTATCGCGCAGTTTATCTTCCATCTCGCTGCGCCGCGAGACAAAAATCCGGTTGTTGGGAATATCCTTGCGAACCACGTACCAGGGCCCGCCGCTCAGGCCCAGCCCCTGGCGCTGCCCGATGGTGTAATAGAAATAGCCTTTGTGCTCCCCCAGCACCTGGTCGGTGTCAATATTAATGATCTCGCCCGGCAATTCACCCAGGTGCTGTTTGATAAAATCGGAGAATTTAATCTGCCCCAGAAAGCAGAGCCCCTGGCTGTCCCGCCGTTTTTGTGTGGCCAGGTCGTATTGCGCAGCCAGATCACGCACCTGTTTTTTAGTAAATCTCCCCAGCGGAAAGAGGGCGCGGGACAACTGCGCCTGGTTGAGATAGGCTAAGAAGTAAGTTTGATCTTTTATGGGGTCCGGGGAACGTTTGAGCAGGTAGCCCGATTCACCCGGCTCCACCCAGGCGTAATGGCCGGAGGCGATTTTTTCAAAAGAAGGGTCAATCCGCTCGGCAAAAATCCCGAACTTGACCAGGTTATTGCAAAACAAATCCGGATTGGGAGTGCGCCCGGCCTTGATCTCCGCAATGGTATAATTGATCACCGAATCCCAGTACTCACTCTGGAGCGGCGTCACCTCCAGGGGGATTCCGGTTTGCTCGCACACCGCGCGCACAAAACCCAGGTCTTCCTCCCAGGGACAATCGCCCAGAAAAGAAAACTCATCCTGCAGCCAGATTTTCAGATAAAAGGCGGTGATGTCGTGACCCTGATCCTGCAGCAGGCGCATGGCCACGGAGCTATCCACCCCGCCGGACAAAAGCATGGCAATTTTCATTCGTGTTTAGTCATCCTTTAATCGGTATTCATAACTGATTTTAGCGGTTTTGCCCAGCATAATGGAAACGCCGCAGTAGCGCTGCTGGGAAAGCTCGATGGCTCTTTGCACATTCTTTTCCGGTACATCGCCGGAGACCAGGTAGGTCAGGTGGATTTCGGAAAACACCCGGGGATGTTCCTCGGTTTGCTTCGCCTCTACCAGCACTTCCAGCGATTTGGGAGGAGTGCGCATTTTTTCCAGGATCATCAACACATCCACCGCCGTGCAGCCGGCCAGGCCGGAGAGCACCAGTTCCTTGGGACGCTGAGCGGCGCCGGCGCTGTCGCCGTCTATTTTTACCGCCTGGCCGCGGTCGTTGCGACTTTCAAAACTCATCCCGCCCGTCCAGCTTAATTTTACCTGCATACTATTCCCCTTTCAGACAATCATACAGAATCAAATGCAAAATGCTTACTTGATAAAAGAGCTAAGGTTCCCGGTAGTGGCAACCCATGCCGGCTTTATTCGACCAGGCCGCAGCGGCGACGATTATTGCCGCGCGCACGGCATTGCGCAGGCCGATCAGCTCATCGGTCAGGCGCACACTACGATAGAAACGTTCGATTTCCGTTTCCAGGCTGCGCAGATCGCGAATTGCCCGGGCCAGGCGGTGGTCGTTCCGCACCAACCCCACGTAATTCCACATGATGTTTTTAATCGAACTCATATCCTGCTGAACCAGGGCCGCATCCGGTTCTTCGCTGCCGGTGCTTTGCCAGGCCGGAATATCCTCCGGCGACGGCGCTGAGCTCCCCGGCAGAGACTTGTTTATCTCCCGGGAAATCCGGTCGCCAAATACCAGCCCTTCCAGCAAGGAGGCGCTGGCCAGCCGGTTGGCGCCATGCACGCCGGTGCAGGCTACCTCCCCCACTGCATACAATTGATCAACGGTAGTACGCCCCCATTCATCCACCCAGATGCCCCCGCAAAAGTAGTGAGCGGCCGGCACCACCGGCGCCAAATCGCGGGTTATGTCCACACCGTAACGCAAACACTCCTGCCGGATGGTTGGAAAATGACCTTTGATTTTTGCCCTGGGAATGTAGGAGGCCAGATCCAGAAAAACATTGGAAGCGCCGCTGTTGAGCATCTCCTGGTAAATCCCGCGCGCCACCACATCCCGCGGGGCCAGGTCCTTCCATTTGCGGTCATAGCGTTCCATAAAGGGCTTGCCGTTTCCATCCACCAGCCGGGCCCCTTCCCCGCGCACCGTTTCGGAAATCAAAAAACAAGGGGCGTTGATATGATAAAAAGCGGTGGGGTGGAATTGGATAAACTCGCAATTTATCACCCGGGCGCTGGCGCGCTGCGCCATGGCCAGGCCATCGCCGCGCGAACCGGCCGGATTGGTAGAGCGAAGGAAAATTTGCCCCAGGCCGCCGCTGGCCAGCACGGTTTTTTGGACAGACAACGCACAACCCGGCCGCTGGCCTGGTCCAGCAAATAGGCCCCCACACAAGAAGGCGGGTCGTACACCGAGAGACGGTTGCGGGAATGATGCCCGGGGGTCAATAAATCCACCGCGGTGACGCCGGTCAGCAGAGTCACATTGGGATGCGCCGAGAGCACATTGAGCAGGGCAATCTCAATCGCCTTACCGGTGGCGTCTGTGGAATGGATGATCCGCGAGAGATGATGAGCCCCCTCGCGCACCAGCGACAACTCGCCGTTTTCATCGCGCTCAAACGGCACGGCCAGCCGCTCCAGCAGGATCGATTCTACCAGCCCCGGGCCTTCCTCGCTTAAAATTCTCACCATCTCCGGATGGCTCAGCCCTGCGCCGGCAGCCAGAATATCCTGCTCTAATTTTTTGCTGGAATCGCCGGCGCCCTTATAAATAATGCCGCCCTGGGCGTAATAGGTATTGCTCTCATGCGGTTCACGAGCACTAGTTACGACGGTCACCGGGATACCCAGGTCGGCCAGGCGCAGTGCCGCCGTACCGCCGGCCACGCCGCAACCGATAACCAGCACTTCCGTTTGAATCAGTTCATTCATCCGCTACCCGATGGCAATCATGCGTTCCACAGACTGTGCGGCCCGCGCCCGGATATCCTCCGGGACGGTGATTTCATATTGTTCAAATTGCAGCGCCTTCAGGGTATCTTCCAGGGTGATTTCATTCATATGAGGACAACGCACGCTGCACAAGCGCAACATCTCCTTATCCGGATTCTCGGCAACGATGTTATCCCCCATGGAGCACTCGGTAAGCAACAGGTACTGTTGGGCACTCAGTTTTTTTACATGGTTGATCATCGCTGAGGTCGATCCGGAAAAATCCGCGGCGGCGGTTACTTCCGGGCGGCATTCCGGGTGGGCCAGGATAACCACATCCGGGAATTGACGACGCACATTTTCAATATCTTCCACGGTAAATTTCTCATGTACTTCGCAGCGGCCGCGCCAGCCGATGATCTGGTAATCCAGCTCCGCTTTGTCTCCATTCAGGGAAATCGGTACCGGGAAAATGATATGTTTACCGGTTTCCCTGGCCACGTTTTGCGCCAGAAATTCATCGGGCAGAAAAATCACCGTCTCGCTGTTGAGCGACTCCACGACCTGCACCGCATTTCCGGAGGTGCAGCACACATCGGTTTCCGCTTTTACCTCCGCATAAGTGTTTATATAGGAGACGACCGGCGTTCCCGGGTAGCGCTTGCGCAGCGCCCGCACATCTTCCGCGGTGATGCTCTCCGCCAGGGAACAGCCGCCCCTTTTCGCCGGCAAGAGCACCTTTTTATCCGGGCTGAGAATTTTCGCCGTCTCCGCCATGAATTTTACCCCGCAGAAAACAATGATATCTTTATCGGTCTCTGCGGCTTTGCGGCTCAGCTCCAGCGAATCGCCGGTAAAGTCCGGAATGGAATGAAACAAAGCAGGCTCCATGTAATTGTGGCCGAGAATCAGCGCATTTTTTTCCTGCTTCAGTTGGATGATTTGGCTGGCAATTTCAGCTTTTAAACGTAACTCTCCCTCGGGAACAACATGGGCCAGTTTTTTACGCATATGTTGATACAGGGCTTCGGCAGACATTTTCTTCTCCGTAAAAGTGATAAATTTTTAGTAATTACTCAGGTTATCTGGTAGACTGCTTTTTAAAAGAATTCTTGTACGTATATATGACAGTTGAGTTTCCCTCCCCTCCTTCCCCTCTCCCTGGGGGCGACCGAAGCGCAAGCGAAGGACGGGCTAGGGGGAATTATGTGTCATTGGCAACAACACCTGGGCAGTTTCAACTTTTATAAGACCTTATTAGCTTTTAAAGAACTGTAATTATTAACTTTAAAAAACTACTGTCATTTTCCCAACCACAACGTGGCGCCGTTGGCATTGGCGCGGGATGGTGTTGCCGCGAATCCCGGTTTGCCGGGAAGAGAAATCTGTGCGTATTCGACATTAAATTAGCTGAAGTAATTGTAAATTAAAGATAAAGTTTTGAGTGTTAACAGATTTCTCTCTTCGTTCGAAATGACTAATCCTGAACAACATTGCTAACAAGCTCGTTAAAATTGCTTGTGCTGTCGTTTGCGCGAAACAGGTCTTTCTTCAAAATCATATACCAAATAATCCAAATCACTAAAATGCGCTTAATTTGGTCATAGAAATCATAAGTTATGTAGTAATATAAACTTAGTTTGTAATAAGGTCTATAATCATTCTACTTATTCAGGTCATTTCAGCATGGGAATTTTGAGGCCGCTCTGTTTGGCGAAGGAAATTGCTTCTTCATAGCCCGCGTCGGCGTGTCGCATCACCCCGGTTCCGGGATCGTTAGTCAGCACCCGCTCAATCCGCCGGGCGGCGTCATCGGTTCCGTCGGCAACCATCACCACGCCGGAGTGTTGGGCCAGGCCGATGCCCACCCCGCCGCCGTTGTGCATGGAAACCCAGGAAGCGCCGGAGGCAACATTGAGCATCCCGTTCAGCAGCGGCCAGTCGGCGATAGCGTCGCTGCCGTCTTTCATCGCCTCGGTCTCCCGGTTGGGAGAAGCCACCGAACCGCAATCGAGATGATCCCGGCCAATCACAATCGGCGCTTTGATCTCCCCTGTTTTAACCAATTCGTTTATTGCTAATCCCATTTTGGCCCGCTCGCCGTATCCCAGCCAGCAGATGCGGGAAGGCAATCCCTGGAAAGCCACCTTCTTTTGCGCCATATCAATCCAGCGCAACAGGGGTTTATTTTCCGGAAAAAGTTCTTTAATCAGTTCATCGGTGCGATAGATATCTTGCGGATCGCCGGAGAGGGCCGCCCAGCGGAAGGGGCCTTTGCCCAGGCAGAACAGCGGGCGGATGTAAGCCGGCACAAAACCGGGGTAATCGAAGGCATTGGCCACCCCGGCGGTCTGGGCCTGTCCGCGCAGGTTGTTGCCGTAATCAAACACTTCCGCGCCCATTTTTTGCAGATCGAGCATGGCCCGGCAGTGTAGCGCCATAGCCTTCATCGACAATTCGATATAACGCTGCGGATTGCTCTTGCGCAACTCCAGCGCGGCCTGGTACGGCATACCGTTGGGCACATAGCCGTTCAGTTCATCATGGGCGGAGGTTTGATCGGTGACGATATCCGGAACAATGTTCCGTTTGACAAATTCGGGGAAGATGTCCGCCGCATTGCCCAGCAGCCCAATCGAAAGCGGCTGTTTCTGCGCTTTGGCCTGTTCGGCCATCTGCAGGGCTTCGTCCAGGCTGACCGCCATTTTATCCAGGTAGCGGGTTTCCAGCCGGCGCCGGATACGCTGTTCATCCACTTCCACGATGATGGTCGTCCCGTTGTTCATGGTCACTGCCAGCGGCTGGGCGCCGCCCATCCCGCCCAAACCGGCCGTCAGGGTCAGCGTGCCGGCCAGATCGCTGTTATAGCGTTTGCGGGCGATCTCGGCAAAAGTTTCGTAGGTTCCCTGCAAAATGCCCTGGGTGCCGATATAGATCCAGCTCCCGGCGGTCATCTGGCCGTACATGATTAGCCCTTTTTTCTCTAACTCCCGGAAGTACTCCCAGGTTGACCACTTTCCAACCAGGTTGGAGTTGGCGATCAGCACCCGGGGCGAATAGGGATGGGTGCGAAAGACTCCCACCGGTTTGCCGCTTTGCACCAGCAAGGTTTCATCATTCTCCAAATCTTTTAAGGCGGCTACAATTGCATCAAAAGCTTCCCAGTTGCGGGCGGCCTGTCCGGAGCCGCCGTAGACAATTAACTCCTGCGGCTTTTCGGCCACTTCCGGATCAAGATTATTCATTAACATGCGCAAGGCGGCTTCCTGGTGCCAGCCTTTGCAAGAACGTTCCGCGCCCCGGGGGGCTCGTATTACCCGGCTCATGGTTGCCTCCTTTATTTTGATTTTAAAAGCTGCCGGTATTTTAAGCGCAACACCTTGTCCTTTGCAAGCTGATCGTAGGAAAATAGCACCACCCCGCCCAGGTCGACCCCATTGCTTCGGCGGATCTTGCGCAGCGCGGAATCCGGCTGTTGATTGTAGAGGGAAATGCCCATCAGCACCTGGCTGGGATAACTCTTTTTGAGGATACGTTCCAGCCGGGAGAGGAACAGGCGGTCGTTGGGGGTGTAGTTCATGGGAATGGCCCAGTCCAGCCAGCCTTGCTGCAGCCAGCGGTCCCAGGGCTGGTAGAATTGCCAGTAGGCTTTTTCCAGATCCGGTTTTACGGCAGCGGAGATGATCAGGTTGGGGTAATTCCGGCGGATATGCTCGGCAAATGTCTTGACGCATTCAGTCAATTCCTGGCGCAGGAATTCTCCCCAGCGCTCATAAAACAACTCGTAGCCGGTTTTACCGTACGCGGCCACAAAGCGATCCGGATTTCGTTTGAACTCCAGGGGGTCCAGAACATAGCGCTGCCGGAATTTCTGGCGGGCTGACGAATCAAAATCGACGCCAAAGCCCGGGAAACGCAAATAATCAAAGTGGATGCCGTCCAAATCGTATTGACTGAGGAGGTCATCAAAGACATTCAGCAAGTGTTGCCGCACTTCCGGATTCACGGGGGAATTGAACAGTCCCTCGATGCTGCGGTGGCCGTTCAGGGTGGTATCGCCGTTGGCGGAATCCAACTGGGGCGGATGAACCAGCCATTCCGGGCGGCGGTTTACCAGGTGGGTGGAATCGGCGGGCAGGCCCGGGCGGCTCCACAGGTAAAACACATTCATCCAGGCGTGCACCCGGAACGGTTTGCCCTCGCTGCGGGCCAGAAAATAGGCCAGGGGGTCCCAATCATCGGGGAGATTTTCGGCGCGCGGTTCAAATCGGCTGTTGTAGTAAGCGTCTCCCCGGCCGCGCACCTGTACAAACAGATCGGTAAATCCCAGCCGTTCGCTCAGGGCAATTACCGAATCGATCCGTTGCGGGGAGGTGAGATTATGCCGCACAATCCAGATTCCCCGAACCGGTTCGGGAGGCTCGGCAACCGTGCTGTCTTTAGTTTGGGAATGGATGGGAAGGGAAAGAAGAATGAATAGAAACAGCAATGTAGCCATGCCCGGGCCAGGCCGCCGGTCCGGCAATCCCGGATACGGGAGGCAATCTTTTGCGGAGGTTTTTCTGAAATCCTTCATCCCATCCTAAAAAAAGAGCGGAATCAACAGCATTGATTCCGCTCATCTATGGTTATGGTTATTTTGTGACGGCTTTATCTGCCTGTCGATTGGAGCTTTACCTGAACTTCAAGTGTTTTTGAGCCGAAACGTTAGTCTTCCTTTTTCTCGCCCTTTTCACCGGCATCATCGTCGGCTTTTGCTTCTTTCTTCGGGGCGGCTTTTTTAGCTGTTTTGGGCTTGGGCTCGCTTTTTTCCGTCTTTTCTTTCTTTGCTTCCGCTTTGGCTTTGGCTTCCGCTTTTTCGACCTTTTCCTCGGCCTTTACTTCCGCTTTTTCTTCCGCGGCGGTGGGTTCATCTACCGGTTTTTCCGCAGTTGCTTCTTTTTTCGCTGTCGTTTTCTTCGCAGGCTTTTTCTTAGCCGGTTTTTCCTCAGCCGCTTTTCTTCCATCACCGTCGGTTCATCTTTTTTAGGCGCCTTTTTAGGCGCTTTCTTTTTCTTGGGGGCTTCCTCATCGATCACCACTTTTTCAAATCCGACCAACTGAAGCAGGGACATTTGAGCGCCGTCGCCGCGACGCGTCCCCAGTTTAATTACCCGGGTATAACCGCCGCTGCGGTCGGAATAAGTGGAAGCAATATCATCAAACAAAGCTTTGACCAGGTTTCGGTTTTGCAGCACTTTAAAGACCTGGCGCCGGGCGTGTACCGTATCTTCCTTGGCAATCGTAATCAGTTTGTCGATAAATTGCTGGGCCGCTTTTGCTTTAACCTGGGTAGTACGAATTTGATGATGCTCAATCAACGCCGAGACCAGATTACGTAAGGTAGCCTTACGATGACTGGCGGTGCGTCCCAGCTTTTTTACTTTTTTACGATGTCGCATGCGATACTCCGTTTCTTAAGATTTATTCATCGCCCTTCAGGTACTTGTCCACATCCATCCCAAAATAGAGGCCTTTGCGTTCCAGGATTTCCTGAATTTCCTGCAGGGATTTCCGTCCGAAGTTGCGGAATTTCAGTAATTCGGACTCATCCAGGCGGACCAAATCGCCAATGGTTTTGATATTGGCGTTCTTGAGACAATTGTGGGACCGTACTGAAAGTTCCAATTCGTCTACATTCATCTTCATCAGTTTCTTAATGCGCAGCACTTCTTCATCAATTTCCTGGGTTTCTTCCTCTTCCGGCTCAAAATCAAAGTTGATGAACAACTGCACATGATCTTTGATGGTTTTGCCGGCAAAGGTCAGGGCGTCGTCCGGGGTAATGCTGCCGTCGGTTTGGATCTCCAGAATCAGCTTTTCATAGTCAGTGCGTTGTCCCACCCGAACATTTTCCACATCAAAGCGCACATTGAGAATCGGCGAGAAGATGGAGTCAATCGGGATCAGGCCAATGGAGGATTCCAGGGGTTTATTTTCCTCGGCAGGCACATACCCGCGTCCTTTGCCGACCCGGATTTCCATCTCGAACTCTGCTTTTTCGTTTAAGGTGGCAATATGCAGATCGGGATTGAGCACTTCAAAATCCGTGGTATACTTTTCCAGGTCGCCGGCGGTAAAATCGCAGGGGCCTTTTAACTGGATGTTTACTTTATCCGGGCGTTTGTTCAGTAGCTTAATCCGCACTTCTTTGAGGTTGAGGATAATATGGGTAACATCCTCTTTCACTCCCTCGATGGTCGAAAATTCATGCTGAACACCGTCGATGCGGATGGCGGTAATTGCCGCCCCCTGGATAGAGGATAAGAGCACCCGGCGGAAAAGATTTCCCAGGGTCACTCCAAAACCGCGTTCCAGCGGTTGCACCACAAAGCGTCCGAAATTAGCGGAATAAGTAGATTCTTCTAATTCTACTTTTTCCGGCATCAATAAGTTGACCAAGTTCATAGATCTCCCAACAAATTTTGTTTATGGGTTGCGCTAATTATTATTTCGAGTATAACTCGACGATCAGGTTTTCCTGCACCTGAACCGGGATATCCTGACGGGCCGGTTGTTCCATAAATTCGCCTTCCAATTTTGCTTTGTCCACCCGCAGCCAGGGCATAACCGCATCATCTTTAATACGGCGCATGGCTTCGTGGACAACCGTCATTTTGCGGCTGCGTTCCCGCACCGAGATAACATCTCCGGGGCGGACCAGGAAGGAAGGTACATTGACCATTCGGCCGTTGACCAAAAAATGGCGGTGCAGGATGAGCTGACGGGCAGCATTCCGGGAAGGCGCAAATCCCAGCCGGTATACGACATTGTCCAGGCGGCTTTCCAGCAGGCGCAACAGGTTTTCCCCGGTTACCCCTTTTTGCTGAGTGGCTTTTTCGTAGTAATTCCGGAACTGAGATTCCAGCACGCCATAAATCCGTTTCACTTTCTGCTTTTCGCGCAACTGAATTCCATATTCGGAGAGTTTCGCCCGCCGGCTATTTCCATGTTGGCCTGGCGCATAGGAACGCTTCTCGAAGGAGCATTTTGCGCCGTGACAACGGCTTCCTTTTAGAAATAACTTTTCCCCTTCTCGCCGGCAGAGTTTACAAACTGAACCAGTATATCTTGCCATTTAGGTGCTTCTCCGTTAAGTTTAATTTATACACGACGTTTCTTAGGCGGCCGGCAGCCATTGTGCGGAATCGGGGTAACGTCTTTGATAGAAAGAATTTCCAGCCCGGCTGCCTGGAGAGAACGGATAGCCGCCTCCCGACCGCCGCCCGGGCCTTTCACTTCCACTTCTACTTGACGCAACCCTAATTCCATGGCTTCTTTAGCAGCAGTTTCCGCCGCTAACTGGGCGGCAAAAGGTGTATTCTTACGAGACCCTTTAAAACCGACTTTACCTGCCGTGGCCCAGGAAATTACATTACCATTTAGATCTGTTAAGGTCACATTGGTATTATTAAATGTCGACTTGATATGTGCGACACCATGCGCATCTACCTGGTCTTTCTTTTTGCGAACAGTACGTCCCCTTCTTGCCAATGCGCTATCCTCCTAATTGTTACAATTATTTTTTCTTCTTGATTACCGCCCGGCGACGTCCCTTGCGGGTGCGGGCGTTGGTGCTGGTGCGCTGACCCCGAACCGGCAATCCCATCTTATGGCGGATCCCCCGGTAACATCCGATATCAATCAAGCGCTTGATATTCATGTTCACTTCGGACTTCAGCGCCCCTTCAACCTTATAATTTTGCAGGATATTTTCCCGAATTCTTTTAATATCCTCATCGGTCAAAGCATGAACGCGAGTGGACTGGGCCACCCCGGTTTCCCGGCAAATTTTTTCTGCAGTGGACCGGCCAATTCCAAAGATATAGGTCAAGGCTATGCCCACCGGTTTGTTCTTGGGTAAATCGACACCTACAATACGCGCCAAAACTTTCTCCTTATCACTTTAAGTAGTTCACTCGTTTGAGCTATCCCAGTGACGGTTATCCTTGCCGTTGCTTATGACGGGGATTTTTTTTGCAGATCACCCGCACTACACCTTTTCTGCGAATAATTTTGCAGTGCTCGCAACGTTTCTTTACTGATGCCTGAACTTTCATAATATATCCCCTTACTTGTACCGGTAAGTAATACGACCCCTGCTGAGATCGTAGGGTGATAGTTCCAATTTCACTTTGTCGCCCGGCAGAATTTTGATAAAGTGCATTCTCATTTTCCCGGACACATGGGCCAATACTTAATGCCCGCTTTCCAACTCCACCCGAAAGGTGGCATTGGGCAGTGTTTCTTTAATGATTCCATCTACAGTAATCGGTTGTTCTTTTGCCACGTTTTTTTCCTTAGGGCCTTAAATGATGCTTAGTTAAAATTTCCGGCTCACCGCTGCGAATTAGGATGGTATGTTCGTAATGAGCCGAAGGTTTTCGATCCGCAGTGACGATGGTCCATCCATCCGGCAGGGTTTGCACCTGCGGGGTACCCATGTTAATCATCGGTTCAATCGCCAGGGTTACCCCTTCCTGGAGAACGGGACCGCGTCCCGGCTGTCCGTAATTAGGAACCTGGGGATCTTCGTGCAATTCTTTTCCGATCCCGTGCCCGACCAACTCCCGCACCACTCCGTAGCCGTGGGCTTCCGCGTGGGTCTGGATAGCTGCCGAGACATCCTGAAGCCGGTTTCCCGCCCGGGCTTTCTCCAGGCCCTTCATCAGCGATTCCCAGGTTACTTTCATCAATTGGCGCTTCAGCGGATCGACCGCGCCAACCGGAAAGGTAAACGCGGCGTCGCCGTGGTAGCCTTTGTAGCGCACCCCGATATCCACGCTGACGAACTGGCCTTCTGCCAGAATACGTTTTTTGGACGGAATTCCGTGAACCACCTCTTCATCAATCGAGATACAGGCGCTGGCCGGAAAACCATAGAGCCCTTTGAAGGCCGGATAGGCGCCTTTGGAACGAATGAATTTCTCTACCTTCGCATCAATAGCGATGGTTGAGATTCCCGGACGGATAAAATCCGCCAGTTCTTCAAACGTCTCCGCGACGATCCTGGAACTGATTCGCATCAATTCCAGTTCCTTTTCGCTCTTAATCGTAATCATAGATCAGTTAACGTCGCCCGCGTATTCTGCCGGAACGACTGAATCCTTCGTAATGCCGTATATACAGATGCGATTCCACCTGCTGGATAAAATCCAGGGCCACCCCCACAATAATCAACAATCCGGTGCCGCCAAAGAACGAGGCGTAGCCGTAGGAAATGTTGAACAGTTTAACCAGAATGTAGGGGATAATGGCCACAAACGCCAGGGCAATCGATCCCGGCAAGGTTACCCGGGTCAGAATCCCATCCAGGTATTCGGCGGTCTTTTTACCCGGGCGTACGCCGGGGATAAATCCGCCTTGCTTTTTCAAATTGTCTGCCACTTCTACCGGGTTCAAAATAATTGCAGTATAAAAATAGGTAAAGAAGACAATGATTAAGCCATAAAAAAACCAGTAGAAGATCGAGTCAAACTGGAAGAATTGAGCAATCCAATTTACTGTATCGCTATCCGGGAAAGCGGTAAAGAGAGTGTTCGGAACAAACATGATTGCCTGGGCAAAGATAATCGGCATCACCCCGGCCGTGTTTACGCGAAGAGGAAAGTGAGTATTGACTCCGCCATAGACTTTTCTGCCGACCACACGTTTTGCGTATTGAACCGGTATTTTCCGCTGTCCCTGGGTTAAGGCAACCACCCCGGCAATAATTGCAAAGGCGATACCCACCAGGAAAAGCTCTTCCAGTAAGCTGCGGTTATCGTTGGCTAATTCGATCCACTCCTGCATAAGCACGGAGGGAAAGCCGGCCATAATGTTGACCATAATGATCAGCGAGATACCGTTGCCGATACCGCGGTCATCGATTTGTTCACCCAGCCACATCAGCAGCATGGTGCCGGCGGCCATAGAGACCATCGTCAGAAGTTTAAAACCCAACCCGGGATTTACCACTACATTTTGGCTTTCCAGCCAGATCGCCACTCCAAACGCCTGCATGGCCGAAAGGGCCAGGGTAAAGTAGCGCGTGTATTGGGTGATCTTTTTCCGGCCTTCTTCGCCGGATTGCTGGAGACGTTGGATGGTCGGCCATACAGCGCCCAATAGCTGGAAAATAATCGATGCGCTGATGTAGGGCATAATGCCTAACCCGAACACTGCCGCCTTGCTGAAGGCGCCTCCGGCAAAGAGGTCGTATAATCCAAACAGGGTTCCCTGGGCCTGCTGCCAGATATTCTGCAGCGCAGCGGTGTCAATTCCCGGGGTAACAATGTGGGTGCCGACCCGGCATAAAGCCAATATTCCAAATGTAAACAGGATGCGTTTCCGTAAATCCGGTATCTTAAAGATATTCCTAAAAGTCTGAATCATAGCAGCGTAACCACGCCTCCTGATTTTTCAATCTTTTCCTGAGCAGATTTGCTCACCGCATGAACTTTGACAGTTAGTTTTTTGGCAACCTCGCCATCTCCAAGAATCTTCACCGGGGCGTCGCTTTTTTTAACCAGGCCATATTTTTGCAATACTTCCGGAGTGATCTCAGCTTCGCTGACGCGCTCTAAATCGGCCAGATTAACGATTTGATAAACCAGTCTCCCCCGGTTATAAAAGCCGAACTTGGGCAAACGGCGTTGAATCGGCATCTGTCCGCCTTCGAACCAGGCCCGGTTTTTGGAACCGGAGCGGGAGCGCTGGCCTTTATGTCCCCGGCCGGCGGTGCCTCCCTGGCCGGAAGCCTGTCCACGTCCAATCCGCTTGGTAGCTTTGGTTGAACCAGGTGCTTTTTTAATCGAACTTAAATCCATAGTTCCGGTCCTCTAACGCTTAATCTATTTCTTCCACCGACAACAAGTGTTTGGTTTTGAAGATCATGCCCCGAATTTGCGGCGTATCTTCTTTAATTACACTATGGTGCATTCGTCTTAAACCCAGCGCTTCGATAGTGCGTTTTTGATCGAATTTCTGACCAATTATACTCTTAACCTGGGTGATTTTCAATTTTTTGCTTTTTTTCTTTTTTGCCATGACCCGTTCCTGCCTTTATGAGCTGTAAAGTTCTTGTACCGTCATCCCGCGATTTCTGGCGATGGTAGCGGGATCTTCCAGCTTTTCCAGCGCAGTGATGGTTGCTTTTACCACATTGTGCGGGTTGGAGGACCCCAAGATTTTGGTCAGAATATCGCGAATCCCAACCATTTCGCAGATAGCGCGAACCGGCCCGCCGGCAATAACACCGGTACCGGCAGAGGCAGGTTTCATGATCACCCGACCGGCCCCGAACTTGCCAAAGACTTCGTAGGGAATTGTTCCGCCGGAAAGCTTAATGCGGATGATCTCTTTTTTGGCATTTTCGGTGGCTTTGGCAATGGCATTGACCACTTCGTTGGCTTTTCCTAATCCGACTCCGACATACCCGTTTCCATCGCCAACCACAACAATGGCGCTGAAGCTAAACCGCCGGCCGCCTTTTACCACTTTAGCCACCCGGTTGATATAGACCACCTTTTCTTTCAAATCCAATTCATGCGGATTAACACGTTCAGTCACAATGCCCTCTCTATCTTTTTAAAATTCCAACCCGCCCTCGCGGGCGCCTTCGGCCAGGGCTTTGACCCGGCCATGATATTTATAGCCGTTTCGGTCAAAGACAACTTTCTTAATTTTCTTCTCGCGAGCGCGCCTGGCTAAAATTTCGCCAATCTTTTTGCTGACCTCGGTTTTACTGTTCATGTCCTTGATCTCGTCACGGACATCTTTGTTCAGATTGGAGACGCTTAAAATCGTTTTTTGGGCTGTATCGTCCACAATCTGGCCATAAATATAACGGAGACTGCGATAAACCACCAGCCGGGGACGTTCCGCGTTGCCGACCAGCTTTTTTTTGCGACGATTCTTTTTTACCTGACTCATGATGACTGCTACCTTATCGTTATTTTGCAGTTTTTCCGGCTTTACGGCGTACCATTTCATTTTCGTAACGCACCCCTTTGCCCTTGTAAGGCTCCGGCGGGCGGAAGGAGCGAATCTTTGCCGCGACCTGCCCGACCAGCACCTTATCAAATCCGGAGACGCTCAATCGGGTTGCGCTTTGCACATCGATCTTAATGTCCTTGGGCGGTTTAAAAAAGATGGGGTGGGAATATCCTAATGAAAACACAAAGCCGTTGCCTTTCGGCTCTACTTTATACCCCACACCTTCGATCTGCAGGTTTTTCGAATATCCCTGGGACACTCCAACCACCATATTGTTGATTAAAGTGCGGGTCAGCCCGTGCAACTGCCGCCATTTCCGTTCATCATTAGGGCGTTCTACGGTAATAACGCCGTCTTTCATTTTAATAATCATTCCCGGGTCGACTGCTTGTGAAAGCTCGCCTTTGGGGCCTTTCACTTTAACCAGCCCCTGGCTCAGGGCCACCTCAACGCCGCTGGGAATGTGAATCGGTAATTTTCCTATACGTGACACTTGATCACCTCGTACCCTTTTTTGTTACCAAACGATGCAGAGCACTTCACCGCCAACATTTTCCCGGCGCGCCTGACGCTCTGTAATAATTCCTTTTGAAGTGCTGAGTATAGCAATGCCCATATTGTTCTTTACCCGGGGTAAACTCTGTACATCCACATACTCCCGCCGTCCCGGTTTGGACACCCGCCGTAATTCATGAATCACACTCTGGCCGGTTTGCGGTACATATTTAAGAAATACCCGGATGAGGCCCTGTTTTCCGTCATCAATAATGATGTAGTTACGGATAAACTTGTGCTCGTAAAGAATTTGGGTAATGCTTTTTTTAATGTTGGATGCCGGAATATCTACGGTACGATGGTCCGCTTGAATAGCATTGCGGATACGCGTCAGATAATCGGCAACGGGATCAGTCATCGACATATAAACATCTCCTGAAAATAGTTACCAGCTTGCCTTGGTTACGCCCGGAATTTCGCCTTTATTTGCCAGTTCCCGGAAACAAATCCGGCACAAACCGAACTTTCGATAAATGGCGCGGGGACGACCGCATCGCTGGCAGCGATTGTACTCACGGACTTTAAATTTTTGTTTTCTCTTTGCTTTTGCAATTAATGCTTTCTTCGCCAAAGCCTTTCTCCCTTTTGTTATTTCTTAAAAGGCATTCCAAAATTTTTCAGCAGTTCATAGGCTTCTTCGTCGCTCCTGGCTGTGGTAACGAAGGTGATATCTAAGCCTCGGATTTTGTCAATCTTATCCATATTAATTTCCGGAAAAATGATCTGTTCCGGGGTTCCTACGGAGTAATTGCCTTGCCCGTCAAAAGATTTGTCGGGCAACCCGCGGAAATCGCGTATCCGGGGCACCGCCAGGTTGATGAAACGATCCAGGAATTCATACATCCGTTCCCCTCGCAGGGTTACCCGGCATCCGATTTTCATTCCCTGGCGAAGCTTGAAGTTCGAGATCGCTTTTTTCGCCTTGGTTACGGCAGGTTTTTGCCCGCTGATCACGGTCAGGTCATTCAGGGCGTTCTCTAACACCTTGGAATCCTGAACGCCTTCTCCGACTCCCATATTCAGACAAATTTTTTCCAGCTTGGGCACTTGCATGATGTTTTTGTAGCCAAAACGCTTCATCAGTGCCGGGCGAACTTCTTGATCATATTTTTTTCGAAGTCTTGGTACGTACTTATCTGCCATGACGCATTAACCCTTATTCTAAAGTATTTCTTCACCGCCGCAATCGGGGTGTTTGGCAACCCGGATTTTAGAACCATCTTTGAGCACCTTAATCCCTACTCGGGTCGGGACATTGCTTTTCGGCGCTATCAGTTTGACATTGGAGATATGAATCGGCGCTTCTTTTTCCATAATTCCGCCCTGTGGAAATTGCTGACTGGCGCGGGTATGGCGTTTGACCATATTGACACCTTCCACAATAATCCGGTTCGTATCGGGAAAGACCTTCAGCACTTTACCGCGTTTGCCCCGATCGTCTCCGCTGATGATTATGACTGTGTCGTTCTTTTTAATTCTTCTCATCGCCTTTATCCTTCTTTATAGCACTTCAGGGGCCAGGGAGACAATTTTCATAAAATCGCGATCGCGCAATTCCCGGGCAACCGGTCCAAAGATGCGAGTGCCGCGCGGCTCACCCTGGCTATCCAACAGCACCGCCGCATTCTCATCAAAACGAATATAGGTCCCGTCTTTTCTGCGAATCTCTTTCTTGGTGCGCACAATTACGGCCCGGGAGACCTCTCCCTTCTTTACCTGGGAGTTGGGAATCGCACTCTTTACGGAGACGACAATAATATCGCCCACCGAACCGTACTTCTTCCCAGAGCCGCCCAGGATTCGGATACACATCACCTTTTTGGCGCCTGAATTGTCCGCTACATTCAAGCGGGTATATTCCTGAACCATGATCTACAACCCCAATCGCTAAAGTTATTTTACTTTTTCAATTATTTCGATAACCCGCCACCGCTTGGTCTTGCTCAGAGGACGAGTTTCCATGATCTTAACCTTATCACCGATATCACAGTTGTTCTCTTCGTCATGAGCCTTGAATTTCGAAGTCTGCTTAATATACTTCTTGTAAAGGGGATGTTTTACCAACCGTTCTACGGCAACTACCACCGTCTTATCCATTCGGTCGCTGACGACCACCCCGATTCTGGTTTTTCGTGTACCTCGTTCCATATCTACAAATCACCTGCTCTTAGTTTTCTAAATTAGGTTTGGAAATACCTAACTCATATTCTTTCAGCAAGGTCCGGTACCGGGCAATATCCCGCCGAACCGTCTTCAGCCGGGTGGGGTCTACCAGTTGATGAGTGGCTTTTTGAATCCGTAAATTGGCCATCTCATCCAGTAAATCTTCCAGCTTTTGCTCCAGTTCATCCAAAGGAAGTTTACGCAGTTCTTCTGCTCTCATTTCTATTCTCCAACCTCTTGACGCATGACAAACTTGGTCTTAATGGGCAGTTTATGGGCGGCTAAGCGCATCGCCTCTTTAGCAATCTCTTCCGGCACCCCGGATAATTCGAACATAATCCGGCCCGGCTTTACCACGGCCACCCAATATTCCGGGGAGCCTTTTCCTTTACCCATGCGGGTTTCGGCCGGTTTTTTGGTGATCGGTTTATCCGGAAAGATGCGAATCCACACTTTACCGCCGCGTTTGATGTAACGGGTCATCGCGACACGGGCAGCTTCGATCTGCCGGCTGGTGATCCAATGCGCTTCCAGGGCTTTCAGGCCATACTGTCCGAAGGCGACGCTGTTGCCGCGCTGGGCCATTCCTTTTTTGCGTCCGCGTTGTACTTTGCGATGCTTGGTCTTTTTATGCATTAACATGGATGCTATCTCCTTAAGCTTTAGAACCGATCACTTCACCGTGATAAATCCATACTTTTACTCCAATGCATCCATACGTGGTCATAGCTGTAGCGAGGGCGTAGTCAATATCCGCACGCAGGGTATGCAAGGGGATCCGGCCTTCTTTGTAGCTTTCGGTGCGCGCCATTTCCGCACCGCCGAGACGCCCGGAACAGGTAATTTTAATTCCTTCCGCACCCAGGCGCATGGCCGAGGTCAGGGCGCGCTTCATGGCGCGGCGGAAAGAAACTTTTCCTTCCAACTGACGGGCAATGTTTTGAGCCACGAGCAAGGAATCTACTTCCGGATGCTTGATCTCATTAATATTGATCTGGATTTCCTTTTTAGCCAACTGCTTCAGCTCTTCCTTCAACTTGTCCACTTCCGCACCTTTTTTCCCGATCACCACGCCCGGACGGGCAGTATTGATAGTGATCAAAATTTTGCGGGCAGTGCGCTCAATGGCGATTTTCGATATTGCCCCATCAGACATCCGTTTCCGGATATAGCGGCGAATCAACAAATCTTCATTCAGCTTATTTGCGAAATTCTTTTCATCGAACCACTGGGAATCCCAGGTTTTGATGACGCCTAAGCGATAGCCGATCGGGTTAGACTTCTGACCCAAAACGTTTCCTCCAAGATCAATTATGAGTTTTTGTTTTCTAAAACAATTGTTATATGACTGGTGCGTCGGCGAATCCGGCCTACCCGCCCCATCGACATGGGACGAAAACGGCGCAACGTGGGTCCTTCATCCGCAGAAATGCGTTTAATGTAAACCTCGTGCGGGGCCAAGTGAGTCGCGTCTTCATTCATAAAGAAATTTGCTACAGCCGTGCGTAATGCTTTTTCCAGGACTTTTGCCGCGCGTTTGGGAGTGAAGTGCAAAATGTTCAGCGCATCTTCCACATTCTTGTCCTTCACCAATATCATGACCTGGCGCACCTTGATAGGCGATATGCGAACATATTTTTGTTTAGTAACTGCTTCCATCATTCCGATCCTGTTTTAATTGCTTATCGAACCCGCGAGTGACGCTCTGCCAGCTTTCCACCATGGCCGCGATAGGTACGGGTGAGCGCAAATTCGCCCAATTTATGACCGACCATATTTTCCGTGATATAGACCGGGATAAACTTAATCCCATTATGTACCGCCACAGTATGTCCCACAAATTCGGGGGGAATGGTGCTTCGACGGGCCCAGGTTTTAATAACCTTTTTCTGGCCGCTGTCATTCAGCTTTTGCACTTTATCAAACAACTTGGCGTCAATGTACGGCCCTTTTTTCAGTGATCTGGACATACGTTTTTTCCTTACTTACGACGTTTAACAATCATTGCATCTGATGGTTTATGTTTTTTTCGGGTTTTCAGCCCTTTCGACAATTGTCCCCATGGTGAACATGGATGACGACCGCCGGAGGAACGTCCTTCCCCGCCGCCCATAGGGTGGTCGACCGGGTTCATTGCCACGCCGCGCACATGGGGGCGGCGGCCCCGCCAGCGGGAACGTCCCGCTTTACCCAGCACTTCGTTGAAATGGTCGGAGTTGCCGACGCTTCCCAGGGTAGCATAGCACTCTACCCGGAATTTGCGAATTTCTCCCGAAGGCATTTTCAATAAGGCAAACTTGCCTTCCCGGGCCATCAACTGTACTCCGGCCCCGGCGCTGCGAGCCACCTGGCCGCCTTTTCCGGGAACCATCTCGATATTATGAACCGTCATCCCCAGGGGGATTTTGGACAAAGGCAAGGCATTTCCGACGCTGATTTCCGCTTTCTCGCCGGCCATTACATTATCGCCGACGTTTAATCCTTCCGGGGCGATGATGTAACGTTTCTCGCCGTCGGCATAGGCCAGTAAGGCAATCCGAGAACTGCGGTTGGGATCATATTCAATAGACTTTACTGTAGCCGGAATGTCGCGCTTATTCCGTTTAAAATCGATAATCCGGTACTTGCGCTTATGCCCGCCGCCGCGATGCCAGGAGGTTATACGGCCTTTGTTGTTCCGGCCGCCGGATTTGGAGAGGGATTTGGTCAAGGACCGTTCCGGCGCCTGCTTGGTAATATCCTCTCGCGAGACATCCACCCGGAAGCGCAAATCCGGGGTGGTAGGTTTGTATTTTTTTAATGCCATCGTATCTCTCCGATCCTAAGCTTACAAGTTTTCCAGGAAATCCAGGGTGTCGTCTTTATGCAGGGTCACAATCGCTTTTTTATAGGCCGGGGTAAATCCTTCCACACGGCCGCGGCTGGTAAAACGCTGACGCGGCTTGCCTTTTACGTTTATAATCCGGACATTCTTTACCCGAACCGAAAAACGTTTTGTGATTGCAGTCCTCACCTCGATCTTGTTGGCATTTTTATCCACTTTAAAAAAGTACTGATTCGCTTCGTCCTTCAGGCGCAGGGCCTTCTCGGTCAAAATGGGTTCTAAAATGATTTGTCTGGCGTCTTTCATTTCCCAAGTACCTCGTTTAAAATATCTACCGCCCCTTTTTGCACCACCAACACGTGCGCATTCATCACCTCGTAGGCAGAGAATTGGGGCGCCTGGGTAACCTTTTTGTAGGGAATATTGCGAGCCGAACGATGGAAGTTCAGATCATTTTCTTTGGTCACAAAAAGCACCTTGCGGTCATCGACATTCAAATTATCGAGTATCTCGACCACTCGCCGTGTTTTGGGGGCTTCGAATGCGAAATCTTCCACCACCAGGATCTTCCCTTCTTTAGCCTTGTAAGAGAGCGCCGATTTTGCGGCCAGGCGCTTCACTTTTTTGGGCAAATCCTGGCGATAATCGCGGGGGCTGGGGCCGAATGCGCGGCCGCCGCCAACCATGTGCGGAGCACGAATAGTTCCCTGGCGCGCCCGACCGGTGCCTTATTGCCGAAAAGGTTTCCGCCCGCCGCCGGACACTGCACTGCGATTCTTTACGCTATGAGTGCCCTGACGCTGATTGGCTAAATAAGCTTTCACGGCCAGATACAACACATGATCGTTCGGTTCAATTTCAAACACATCAGGATTTAAGGTTACTTCTTCTCCGAGAGGTGTTCCATCAATCTTATATACACTCAGCTTCATGATTCTACCTGATAATTAGCGCGTTTACCCTTTATGTATTTCCACGTAGCTATTTCTTGCCCCGGGCACAGAACCTTTTACGAACAGCAGGTTGTTCTCTACATCAATCCGGACAACCTCTAATCCGCGTGCCGCTACTTTGCGATTGCCCATCCGGCCGCCCATCTTGATTCCCTTAAAAACTTTGGAGGGATAAGAACTCTGGCCGATTGATCCGGGTGCGCGAAGACGGTCGGATTGCCCGTGGGTCTTACGTCCGCCGCCAAAATTATGGCGTTTCACCACCCCGGCAAAACCGCGGCCTTTACTGTAGCCGGTTACTTTGACAATCTCTCCGGGAGTAAAGATATCAACTTTCAGGACATCGCCCGGCTGTACTTCCAAATTTCCTTTGGGAAACTCTCTCAACATACGCAGAGTCTTTTCCACATTCGCTTTCTTGAAGTGCCCCTTCAGCGGCATGGGGGTGTTCTTTGCCTTGCGCTCCCCAAAAGCAATTTGCACTGCTTCGTAGCCGTCGGTCTTCAGGGTCTTCAACTGCGTGACATAACAGGGGCCGGCTTCCAAGACCGTAACCGGAACCATGTTCCCCTCTTCATTGAAGATGCGGGTCATGCCAATCTTTTTTCCCAGTAAACCACTCATCGTTTACTCCACAAACGTTTCTAAACTCAAGTTTTAATCTCAATATCTACCCCGGCGGGCAGTTCCAATTTCATCAATTGATCAATCGTTTTGTTGGTGGCATTGTGAATATCAATCAACCGCTTGTGAATGCGCACCTCGAACTGTTCCCGGGACTTTTTGTCAACATGCGGAGAACGCAATACGGTAAAAACGCTCCGCTTGGTCGGCAAAGGGATCGGTCCGGAAATTAACGCCCCGGTTGTCTTTGCGGTGGTAATAATCTTTTCCGCCGACTTATCAATTAGATGATGATCATAAGCTTTTAATTTGATACGGATACTTTGACCAGGCACCATAAACCCCTTTACTTAGTTTTACCTTTAATTTTTTCAACGATCTCATCTGCCACACCTTTGGGCAACTGCTCATAATGATCAAATTGCATGGTGTAGACAGCACGTCCCTGGGTTAATGAACGCAACGAGGTGGCGTAACCAAACATTTCCGCCAGGGGTACAAATGCTTCGATCACCTGGGCGTCTTTGCGAGGTAAAATACCGCTCACTTTGCCGCGTCGTGAATTCAAGTCGCCAATTACATCGCCAAGGTATTCTTCCGGAACCACCACTTCCACATCCATGATCGGCTCCAGTAAAACCGAACCGGCCCGGGCTAATCCTTCTTTCAAACCTATTGAGCCGGCAATTTTAAAAGACATTTCGCTGGAGTCCACATCGTGATACGAACCGTCTACCAG
>JAJRYW010000653.1 GCA_024275555.1 Calditrichota bacterium
CGGAAAAGCGCCGGAACGGGGCGGTCCTGGCGCAACGCGCTCCCCAGGGGAAAAACCGTGGTGGTCTCGCGGCCGCCGTGGGTTCTCACAACGCGACCCCGTCGGGGGAATCCCACCCTCTCCGCTGGTTAAGGGGTTTATAAACAGGGCGTTGGCAACGGTGATAATGGGTTGCCAAAGCCCGGTGTTTTTGGGTGATATGGCCCAATATCCGGCCAATTACGACCAAATTGGTACACAGTTTGGTACACAGTAAAAGATTAATCTGTCCTAAATTGCCAGTCTTCGGGAATAATGACCTTCGTTCCCCTGGGATCACAAAAAGCTGAAGATCCCCACCCCTAAAACAACCCGGTATTGTTTTTTTACAAAACTTCCATCAGGAAAGATTGTTTGGTAGGCAAGACTGGGCCCAAGCGCCAGTCCGCGGTTCAGGAAATAGAGACTCCCCACTGCGACGCTGAACTCCCCTTTCCGGTCCGGGTAATTAATGAAAAACCGGTAGCTCAACTCCGTGAAAAATTTTAATTTGGCATTTCCCCAGTATTTAGAGACAACCGGGCCATAATTCAAATATGCAAATGTGTGATCGTGATACAGGCCGCCGGTATGCTCTGTCCGGAAATAGCTATAGGCCAATGAAACTCCGACGGAGAAATTATCCCAAACAAAGTAGGAGATAGCCGGGGAAGCCTGAAAGGACCATCGATTAATACCTTCATAGCTGCGGTTCTCTACGTTCAGTCGTTCATAGTCTCCCGAAATTTGTCCGCGGATTCCTATTCTCCCCTTCTGAGTGAATTGAACGACATTTTGAGCAGAAGTCTGAGCAGCCGCATCCTCCCGGGCAGGTCTCTGAGAAAAATTCGCAGGATTATAGGCCAGGATAAAAAAACACAGGGACAGGAAAACGGATTTCCGATGAGAGCGCATGATGCTTCTCCTTTGTTCTGTTCAACGCCAACTTCCGTCGCAACCACCGCAAGAGAGGCCGGCAAATTGATTTTTTTTGCGGGAAAGAATTACAAAGAAGATAGTTAGCGAGGATGAAAAAAACAAATGGTGGGGATAAGTCGTCCAGCCGGAGGCTTATCGGATAGCCTGCTCGATGAGCTTGAGGGTTTCGTTTCTGCCGGTGCTGTCTTTGGCGGAGAAGAGTATAACGGGGGTTTCCCCGGTCAAATTGAGGCTCTGACGGATATTCTTGAGCTGGGCCGCCCGGGCGCCCCGGGTGACTTTATCTATTTTGGTGGCAATAATCGTAAGCGGTATTTGGTGGTCTTCCAGCCACTCCACTAACTGGAGATCGCTGTCCTTTGCGCCCACTTTTCCATCAACCAGCACCAGGACCATGCGTAAGTAGGGGCTGTTCAGCAAGTAGCCTTCGATGGCCTTCTGCCAGCCGGCTTTCTCTTTTTTGGAGATTCTGGCAAAACCGTAGCCGGGCAAATCCACAAAATAACAGCAATCATCAATCAGGAAATAGTTCAGGGTGCGGGTTTTCCCGGGTTGTTTGCTTACCCGGGCAATATTTTTCCGATGCAGCAGGCAGTTGATCAGGGAGGATTTGCCCACGTTCGAGCGCCCCACAAAAGCGACTTCCGGGAACCTCGGAGAAGGAGGGTCTTGCCAGCTAAGCGTGCTCTTTACAAAAACGGCCTTTTTAATATTGATCATCTTATCGGATTCCGAAATAATTTGGACAACACCGGGTTAGAATATTTCACCTTAATAAAAATTCCGTACCGGATACTTTTTTAACGGTCCCGGATTTACACACTTGCCCTGCTACTCACAACGTGGCGCCGCCATAACGTGGCGCCGTTGTCATTGGAGGATCAACACGGATTTTTATGGAACGGGGCTGAAAATATTGTGCTCCCCATTCATCAACATGAATCGTTTTTTAAGAAAACGTCTACCAAAAACCTTAAAAATACGAGAAATCCGCGCCAGTCCGTGTTGATCAGCGGCTAACATGAAAAGCGTCCGGTAACGATAATAAAAAAGGAAGGTTGCTCGGAAGCAACCTTCCTTTTAAAAGCTAAAGCGGTTTTCTTAAAGCACTTTTTCGAGACGGGCGGTAATCTGGGTTTTGGGAACCGCGCCGACAATCTGATCCACCACCTGGCCGTTCTTGAAGATCAGCAAGGTAGGGATGCCGCGAATGCCGTATTTCATCGCGACTTGCTGGTTCACATCGACATCCACTTTACCCACTTTCAATTTGCCTTCATACTCGCCGGCAATTTCTTCCACCGATGGGGCAATCATTTTACAAGGACCGCACCACTCCGCCCAAAAATCAACCAGCACGGGTTTATCAGAGGCGATCACTTCGTTCTCAAAGTTTGTGTCCGTGAATTCCAGGGCTTTACCCATAAGAAATTTCCTCCTGTTGCCATTACTTTACATTCTACCATTTAACTTACTTGAATAGCTTAGATTCAATATCGAAATAGAAGTTACAAAAAGACTGTCACTTACCGTACTTTAAAACTTCAACCTTTACATCAATTACGCCGGATTTAATAATATCGAGTCTTTTGGCGGCTTTATAAGAAACATCGATAATTCGTCCCTTGACAAATGGCCCGCGGTCATTTACACGCACCCGTACCGCCCGGCCGGTTTCGATATTGGTTACCCGGCAAATTGTGCCAAACGGCAGGGTGCGATGCGCGGCGGTGAGTTTGTTGCGATCATACAATTCCCCGCTGGCGGTCGGTTTGCCGTGGAATTTATCCCCGTAATAGGATGCTTTACCATACTGCACTTCCAGGACTTTATCCGGCTTAGCCTTGGGAGGCTTTCGCGGCGGCGGTTCTTTGGGAGGCGGAGCAACCGGGGTTTTCCTTGCCGGCGGCGTTTCTTCTTTCACCGGTTCCGGGTAAACCGGAACCGTCTTCTTTTTCCGGGGAGGCTTCTTCGGTTTGGCCGGCGGCGGATAGGCCGGTTTTGTGGAAGCGGAACGCTCTTGCTTGTCCGAGTCATCTGCCAAAACTTTGGTGTCGCGAGTAATATCGGGATGCAGACAACCGCTAACCAGTACGCTGATCAGCAGGATAATTGAAAACCGCTGCTTTTTTTTCATAACACTCTTCACTTGAGGTTTCAAGTTGTTATTCAGCCTATAAAATACGCGAAACCCACAAAAAATATCAGGCTTAAAGATTGTCGCCGAAAATTGTTCCCGACTTCATGCTTTTTTGCGGGTTCAGCAGGCTGAATAGAGACAATTTCGACAGAATAATAAGTGCGGAATTTAGGCCAAAACCGTTTCGGAACCAAGCGTTCGGCGAAAATTATCTTCCCTGCCGTAAGCGCCGGTTGCGCCAGCGGATTTTTTATTCCAGGATATCTTCCAATTGCAGCTCGAAATCTTCCTCGATTTCCTCCGTTTGTTCCACCTGGGCAATAGTAGTATCTACCGGCGTTTCCACCAGGGCGGCAAGACTGTCGGCAGTCTTTTGTTCGGCTTCATAATTCACCGGGGTGGTCTTGCGTTTTGCGGCCGCGACATAAGCGTAGGCCCTGGGATAATGCTCGGTCAGCCGCTGGTAGGCTTGCAGGGCCGCTTCCGGCTGGTTCAGGTTATGCTCATAGAGCCAGGCTACCGCAAACTGAGCTTTCGCGCTCAAGTCCCAGCTAGAATCCATGCCGGCCACCTCCAGGTATACCGGCAGCGCCCGGTCAAATTCCCCGGCGCTATAAAGCGATTCGGCCTTCAAAAACTTTTGGTAAGCCTCTTGTTCGGCGGATTTCTCCTCTACCTTCTCTACTATTTCCCCGCGACTCTTGCGGATCTCAATCGAAAAGGGGGAGTCCGGATAGCGGGTCAGCAGAAGCTGCTCCAGGGAATCGACTTTAAGAGAATCCGAATATTCCGGGGATTTGTAAATATAGGCCAGCGAATAGAGCGCCTTGGGGGTCAGGATAGAATCTTCGTAGGTGTTCAAAAACTTCCGGTAGTGATAAGCAGCCGAATCAAATTGCTGAACTTTGAGAAGATAAAATTCAGCCAGGTGGTAGCGATGATTCATCAGGTCGAATTCAACTTGAGGGAGCTTCCGTTTTTCCAGCGGCTTTTTC
>JAJRYW010000654.1 GCA_024275555.1 Calditrichota bacterium
CATCCCGCGCCAACGGCGCCACGTTGTGGTTGGGAAAATGACAGTGGTTTTTTAAAGTTAATAATTACAGTTCTTTAAAAGGTAATAAGATCTAATAATGAAACGGCCGCGTTTTAAAAATATGCCGGAAGCCTTTCGCAGGGAATATCGCCGCATCCTGTCGCGGAAGATCTCCAACCGCATTATGCTTACCTATGTTGCCCTGGCCGCCCTGCCGCTGGTAATCGTCAGCGTTATCCTGGTTCAGCTTACCCGGAACACCGTGCAAACCTACATTTTCGAGCGCAACATGGAGACCGCCCGGCGGGCCGGCAAGGAAATCGCCCTGTTCATCAAAGACCCGCTGACGATTCTGCAAACCACCGCCCTTTCCCGGGATGTGGCCGATATGGATCGCTTCAGCCAGAGCACCCTGATTAATGTGATTAAAGATCGTAATCCCATCTTCCGCAACATTTTTGTGTTGAACGACAGCGGCGCGGTCACCGCCACCACCCGTTTTGGCGAGGAAACCCGCAATTACAGCAATACCCCCTTCTTCAAAACAGGCATTTTGGGAAAAGAATTTATCTCGGAAGTATACTTCACCTCTTCCCGTTTTCCGCTGCTTTCCATTGCCGAGCCGATTACCAAGTACAACCAGGTGGTGGGCGTGCTGGTCGCCGAAATCGACTTGAAAAATATCTGGACCCTGGTGGATAATATCACCATCGGCAAGACCGGTTTTGCTTTTTTGCTGAGCGCGGAAGGGCGGGTCATTGCGCACCAGGATAAGGCCAAAGTGCTGGAGAAACAGGATTATTCCTCGCACTCCTTTTTCCGGGAGCTGCAAGCCGGGCGTCAGGGCATTCAGACCGAGATCATTGAAAACGAAGAAGTGCTGCTGGTCTACGAGCCGATTCCGCGGCTGGGCTGGGGAATTGTGGTGCAGCAGAACCAGGCCGAAGCCTTTACCCTGGCCCGGCAGATGCAAATCCGGATCATTCTTTTCGCCGTCGTCACCATCCTTATTGCCATTTTCATCGGTTATTTGGGGGTGAAACGAATTACCCGGCCGCTGCTGCACCTGGTTACCGGGGTGCGGGAATACGGCAAAGGCAATTTAAAACACCGCATCGAGATGGAAACGCTGGATGAACTGGCCGAACTGGCCCAGGAATTCAACTCCATGGCCGATTCGCTTCTGAAAAACCAGAAGAAGCTGCAGCGGATGGAGCGCCTGGCCGCTTTAAGCCGCTTTGCCGCGCTGGTCAGCCACGAGGTGCGCAATCCGCTCAACTCGATGAACATCAACATGCAAATTCTGAAGCGGATTATTAACCGCCCCGATGTAGACCCGGCCAAAAAGAACAAATACCTGGATGTGATTTCCTCGGAGATTATCCGCATCAATGATATGGTGACCAATTTTCTGGCTATCGCCCGTCCGCCGGAGCTTACCCCGGTGCGCACCGATGTGCACCGGGCCCTGGATGAGGTTCTGTTGATGCAGGAGGCCCGGGCTCACTCGGAAGGAATCCACATTGAAAAAGAGTATTGCAGCCAGCCCGCCTCCGGCATGTTTGACTACAATCAACTGAAACAAGTGTTCCACAACCTGATCATCAATGCTTTTGAAGCCATGCCGGACGGGGGAAATCTGCGGGTTTCCACGCGGGTCATCAGCAAACCGCCGGAGTCGGAGAACCCCCGGCGCTGGGTGCAGATTGAACTGAAAGACAGCGGGGGCGGGATACCCAAAGAAATTCTGCACGAGGTGTTCGAGTTTTACTACACCACCAAACGGGCCGGCACCGGATTGGGACTGGCAATAGCAAAACAGATTATTGAAGCGCACAAAGGAATTGTGTACATTCACAGTGTGGAAGGCGAAGGCGCCTCGGTGTTTATCGAACTTCCCATCGATTATCTCGTTGAAGAGAATTAATACGACCACGAACCCCATGACCTGGTAAAACTCCGGAGAAATGAATGAAAGGAAAGATTCTTCTGATTGAGGATGACATCAACACCCTAAACGGCCTGGCGGAAATTCTGGAAGATGAAGATTTCCGGGTCGATAAAGCCAAAAACGCCAAACAGGGACAGACCGCCTTTAAAAAAGGCAACTACAACATTGTGCTGGCGGACTATCTCCTGCCGGACATGGACGGCCTGGAGTTATCCAAAGAGATTTTGAAAGAGAACACCGAAGTAAAGATCATTATGATGACCGCCTTTGGG
>JAJRYW010000655.1 GCA_024275555.1 Calditrichota bacterium
AGAACGGCGAATCGGTGCAGCGAATTCGTTTTGATGAGGTGAATGAAACCCCCGGCGGCGGCAACGGCCTCACCGGCCACGATGAAACCAGCGAGAATTTGCTGAGTTCGTTCGAGGTGAAAGCTCCTACGCCAAACGCTGCCCCGCCTGCTCCCGGTTCGCCCGAAATTGTCGAGGTAAGCCGCGATCCCGATTTCCCGACTTCCGCGGATGATGTGACCGTCACCGCTCAAATCATCGACAACGGAACCGTGACCGCCCGCCTGTTCGTTTCCATCGACGGGGCGCCGTTCGACAGCAGCATGATGAGCTTCATCGGCAATGACCTTTACGAAGCGGTGATCGATTCCCAGCAAGAAGGTGTGCAAGTACGCTATTTTGTTCAGGCCACAGACAACGACGGCCTGAGCGCTAACTCGCCGATTTTCAGTTACCAGGTCATTTCTTCCAGCGCCGGCGGGCCGCACCTGCTCATCTCGGAAATTGCCGTCTCGCCCACCGAGGGTGAGTTTATCGAGATTTACAACCCTACCGGCCAAACCATTGACCTGAGCGACTACTATTTAACCGATGCGACCTTTTCCGGCGGCGAGTTTTACTACAATATTGTTACCGGTCAAAACGCCGGCGGGGGCGGATTCGGCGATTTTCATGCTCGCTTTCCTGCCGGGGCTGCGATCGCAGCCGGTGAAGTGCAAACGATCGCTATCAACGGCAGCAGTTTTGAAACAACCTACGGCGTTTCCCCCACTTACGAGATTGTCAGCGCCAGCGGAAGCGCTGCGAATATGCGCGAGGCGCTGAGCGGCTCCATCGATCCGGCGTCCGGGTTGACCAATAGCGGCGAGGTGGTCATTCTTTATCACTGGGACGGCCAGAGCGACCTGGTGGAGGATGTGGATTATGTGGTCTGGGGAGATAAAGCCGAAGCGGTCGACAAAACCGGCCTCAGCATCGACGGGCCCGACCCGGACAACACCCCCAGCACTTACCTGGCCGATGTTTCCATCGACGCTCAAATTTCCCTGTCCGAGGCAGAACCGCACAGCCCCGGTGAATCGGTGCAGCGGTTGCTGCTCAGCGAGGGGGGCGACATTCTGGCCGGCGGCAATGGAATTACCGGGCATAATGAGATGAGTGAAGACTTACCCTCCTCGTTTGTGGTGGCCGCACCGACGCCCAACCAGGTGCCGACACCCGGCGCGCCGGTGGTGGATTCGGTGGCGGTCTCCCCGGAATCTCCCGGCGATCAGGACCCGGTGCTGGTTACCGCCCACGCTGTTGACGCCGACGGCCAGGTGGTCTCGGCAACCTTGACCTACATGGTCAACAATAATGTTCCCCAGCAATTGAGTATGAGCGCAATTGGCGGAGATTTATACCAGGCGACTATTCCGGCGCAGGCAATCGCCTCTGTGGTGCAATATTTTGTAGAAGCGACTGACAACGAGGGCAAGACCGGCCGCTCGGTAACCGATTTTTATGTGGTCGGCGCAGTAAATGGGGTGATTCCCATCGCGGCCATCCAGGATAATTTCTCTGTGTTCGACGGCCAGGTGGTGACCATCGAAGGTGTGGTAACGCTCGGTTCGGGAATTACCACCCTGACCAGCACCTCGGCCTACATTCAGGATAATTCCGGCAAAGGGATCAATGTCTTTACTTTTGACGACCCCACCCCCAACGATGGCTTGCAGCGTTTTAACCGGGTGCGGCTGACCGGGGAGATCACCGAGTTTTCCGGCGTTACCGAAATCACCAATTATACCCTGGAAGTGCTCTCGGAGGGCAATCCGCTTCCCGAGCCGCTCTTCGTCTCCTCGATTATCGCCAATGATCTTTCCTACGAGGGCACGTACATGAAGGTGCTGGGCGAGGTGACCGACATTACCCCCAACTTAGGCGGCGGAACCAACATCACCCTGGCCGATGATTTCGGCGAAATTCTTATCCGCATTTGGGATTCGGCAGAACTGGATATCAGTTTTCTCCAGGTGGGCGATTCCGCCTCCGTACAAGGGGTGATGGGGATCTTCAGCAACGCCGCCCAGATTGTGCCGGGTTACCAGGATGAAATCAACGTTCCCGGCGAGACGGCCCGCGCCGACGGCAGCGGCCTGGTGTTTGCCGAACAAAATACGGTGGCTGCCGGCGATACGCTGGACAGTTTTACCATCAGCATTGTCGGGGAACTGGATGAACCGCTCACGGCCATCCGCCTGGATGTGCCGAAATTCTGGCGCTGGAGCGGCGAGTTGTCCGGTTTAAGCCTGACCGGCGCACTGAGCCAGGCGGCGGCCCGGGTGGTGGTGGATGAGATTGACAGCGTACAGCAGATTTATATCGCCGGGGCCTCGGTGATGCAAGGCGACACCGCCCGAATTACCCTGCTGAATGTGGTCACCCCTTCCAAACCTTTCAATTCGATTTTTTGGGTGCGCACTGCCGGCGACGGCGGGCGGCTGAAATTTGTCTTTAACTCCCCGGTGGTCAATGTCGGCGGCGGAACCCGCTTCCTGATCTACGATATTCAAACCAATTCGGCCGCCTTTTCCGGGCAGGTAACCCTCCAGGGAATTACTACGATTGGGGTGGGGCTGCTGCGGGAGACGGTCTCCTCCGGCGATTCGGTTACCTCGGTTTATATCCAGGATGAGTCCGGCCGGGGCGTTAACCTGTTCAGCTTTGGCGTCGATCGGGAATTTACCCGCGGCAACCTGGTGCAGATTCAGGGTACCGTGGTGGAGTTTAACGGGATCACCGAAATCGAATATACTTCGGTGCAATTGCTGGAAGAAAATGTACCGCTGCCGGAACCGATCAAATTGACCAATAACCAGGCAAACTCTTCCCGTTGGGACGGGACCTTGATTTATACGGAAGGTGTGATCCTGGAGCGTTTTACCGCCGGGGGAGGAACTTCCCTGGAGATCGGCGACGGCAAAGGGACTACCTCGGTGCGGATTTGGGATACGGCCAACCTGGATTTGAGCGGTTTTAATGAAAATGTGCGTATCCTGGTAGAAGGCGTCAGCGGGCTGTTTGTTTCCCGGGGCGATACGATCTTTCAACTCTTGCCAACTTACCAGGATCAGATTCAGATTGATCCCAACTATGCGCCGTCGCTGGATAACGTGAGCTTGCGTGTGGAGCCGCACCCGTTTGTGCCGGATCGCGGGGAAACGATAGAAATACGCTATAATGCCGGGGTGGTAAAGAACCA
>JAJRYW010000656.1 GCA_024275555.1 Calditrichota bacterium
CAAGCGGAACCAACTATAGTCAGGGCGCCTTAAGGCCTCAGGGTCGCCATTGAACTACCTATTTCTATCTCAACGATGAAATCTGCTTTGTTCTTTGCTAAATTTTTATAAATTAAAACTTTGATCACCAACGGAGAGCCGATCGCCATGAGTTACCTGCTATATAACCTGACCGTTTTTTGCAACGACGCCGCCAACACACTTCTCAGCAACCACGCTGTTTTCATCAAAGGGTCTCGCATTGAGGATATCGGGGATAGCCGCACCCTGCTGAACCGCTACAGCGGGGCCGAGAAAATCGACGGCCGGGGCCGGTTGCTCATGCCCGGGTTAATCAACACCCACATGCACTTTTACAGCACCTTTGCCCGGGGGATTTCCCTGCCGGCCGCTCCTAAAAACTTCTACGAAATCCTGCAAATGCTCTGGTGGAAACTGGACCGTTCCCTGGATGAGGAGGCCGTTTATTACAGCGCGCTTATTCCGGCTATTAGCTGCATCCGCAACGGCGTCACCGCGGTGATTGACCACCACGCCAGCCCCAACGCCGTGGAGGGCAGCCTGGAGCGGATCGAAGCGGCGCTGCAAAGAGTGGGGCTGCGCGGCTTGCTCTGTTATGAAATCTCCGACCGGGACGGGGCGGAAATCGCCCGCAAAGGAATTGCCGAAAATCAACGCTATTTAAAAAAATGCCGTTCTGCCCGGCAGGACAACCCCGATCACCTTTTTGACGGCCTGGTGGGATTACACGCCTCGTTTACCCTGGAAGAAGCCACCCTGGAAGCGGCTGGCGATCTGAGCAGGCAGGCGCAGCGCGGCTGCCACATCCACCTCCTGGAAGACCCGGTCGACGGCCTCATCACCCGGGAAAAATATCACTGCGGTGTGGTGGAACGCTTAGTGCGACATGGGATTCTGAACGAGCGGAGCATCGCCGCCCATGCCATCCACCTGAGCGATGAAGAGAAGGTCATGCTGGCCGATAGCGGTGTGATTGTGGTTCACAATCCCCAATCCAATATGAACAACGCCGTGGGCCGGGCGGATATCATCGATCTGAATCGCCGCGGCGTGCTACTGGGGTTAGGCTCCGACGGCATGACCGCCGATCTACGCACCGAAGCCCGGGTATGCCAATGGCTGCACAAACATGGCGCGGGAAACCCCAACACCGGCTGGGTAGAAATCCATAATATGCTTTTTAAAAACAATCCCGAGATTTACCGGAGCTTGAGTAATCTGCCCGTGGGAATTATTGAAAAAGGGGCCATGGCAGACCTGGCCATTTTTGATTACTACCCTATCACCCCGCTAACCCCGGATAATATTTGGGGCCATTTTCTGTTTGGAATTGCCGACGCAGCGGTGAATACGGTGATGATCAACGGGCGGTTAGTGATGAAAGACGGCCTCCTTCCCGGCATTGATGAATCCCAAATTGCCGAGGAGGCCCGCCGCGTTGCCGAACGGGTCTGGCAACGATTTGCCGACTAGGGCATCCAATCACAATGTAAGTCACAAGTTAATAACTTGACGCTGACAAATGCTGAGGAAAAAAGAAAAACGCTGATTTTTTTTGATTTATACAAAAGCAGAGACGCCCCCCAGGGCGTCTCTACAGGTAAAAACCTTGGCGTTCTCCGCGCCTTCGCGGCGAAATACGGGCAAGAGCAAGCGGCAAGAACTTACTTCATCAGCATCATCTTGCGCACCCGGGTAAAATTGCCGGCTTGCAGGCGGTAGAGGTAGACCCCGCTGGCAACCGCCTGGCCGTGGTTGTTTGTGCCGTTCCACTCCACCTGGTAGCGGCCTGCTTCCAACGCTTTATCCACCAATGTTGCGACCTTCCGCCCGGCCAGGCCCAGGTGGGGTAGGTTGGCAAGATTGGACAGCTCTTCCCGGGAGTAGAGCCGTAGCGGAATATCACAAAGGGGGTTTTGGATTTTTAAAAGGGATTGGTTGAAAGGAGGCGGAGCCTCCGGGTTGGCATTCCAGGGCGGGAGCCCTGGAATGAGGAAAGAACCTTCACAGCCGGGAGCGCCAAATTCATTTTGCAGTTCAGCCTATTGCCGCTTTGTTCTTCTGTGGCCCCAGGTGCAATCCTCCATCTCC
>JAJRYW010000657.1 GCA_024275555.1 Calditrichota bacterium
AATCCAGAAACTGGAGGAAATCTCGGGGCTTTCCCGGGAAGAAGCCAAACAAGTTCTGCTGAAAGATATTGAGAAAGAAGCCCAGGAAGAGGGAATACGTATTGCCCAGAATGTTTTGGAGCGCACCCGGGTGGAGGCCAACCGCAAAGCCCGGGAAATTGTGGTGCAGGCTATCCAGCAGATTTCTGCGGAACAATCGGTGGAGTCGACCGTTTCGGTGATTACGCTTCCCAATGATGATATGAAAGGACGGATTATCGGCCGCGAGGGACGCAATATCCGCGCCTTTGAAATGATTACCGGGGTGGATGTAATCATCGATGACACCCCCGAAGTGGTGGTGCTCTCTTCCTACAATTCCTACCGCCGGGAAATTGCCAAGATTGCCCTGGAGAAACTGATCTCCGACGGCCGGATTCACCCGGCCCGTATCGAAGAAGTGGTGGAAAAAACCGCCGAGGAGATGAAGGAGTCGTTACGCGAAGTTGGCGAGGAAGTGCTCCTGGAAGTAGGCGTACACGGGGTGGCGCCGGAATTGACGGAACTGTTGGGAAAACTGAAGTACCGCACCTCCTACGGGCAAAATGTGCTCAACCATTGCCAGGAAGTCGCCAATATCTGCGGCATCATGGCGGCGGAGTTGGGCCTGGATGTGCGCCTGGCCAAGCGGGCCGGAATTTTGCACGATATCGGCAAAGCGCTGGATAGCTACACCGAGGCGGATCACGCCCGGCTGGGAGCAGACTTGCTCCGCAAACACAAAGAAAACCCGGTGGTCATTAATGCCGCCGAAGCGCATCATAACGACGGCGAGGCCAGCACGCCGATTACCATTCTGGTGGCGGCGGCAGACCGAGTCTCCGGAAGCCGGCCCGGGGCGCGGCGCGAGTCGCTGGAAACCTTTATCAAACGAATGCAGCATCTGGAAGATATTGCCCTGGATTTTGAGGGAGTGCAGAAATCCTACGCCATCCAGGCCGGACGGGAGGTCCGCGTGATTGTGGAAACCGATAAAATTGACGATCTGAGAGCCCGGGAATTAGCTCGCCAAATCGCTAAAAAAATCCAGATCGAAGTGGAATTCCCGGGGCAAATTAAGGTGACGGTGATTCGCGAATATCGCGCCTTTGATTATGCCACGTAATAAAATAAGTAAACGTATTTGTGTAGCAGATTGTTTTAAAGCCGCGGAAACGGCTATCATGTTCGCACTCTTTTTCATTAACACCGGGATTAATTCCGGTGTTAATGAAAAATTGTCAACTAAATCAACCGTTTTAACAGTTTCTTCTCAGCAGCAACACAAATACAAATAAACAATGATACCTGCAATCGGTAATCCACCGGGGCCGGAAAAGAATTAAGGAATCACATGCGCATTTTATTTATTGCTGATCTGGTGGGGAACGAGGCGGTTGATTTAGTCGCCGATCTCCTGCCCGGTTTAAAACATCAGCACCGGATTGATTTTACCATCGTAAATGGAGAAAACGCCGACAAAGGAAAAGGCATCACCGAGAAGCAAATACAGCGTCTGAAAAGTTGCGGGGTGGGCTGTGTTACCTCCGGAAACCATATCTGGGACCCCCGCAAGCGCGAGGTGCTGGTTAAGCACGCCGGCTACCTGCTCCGGCCGCTTAATTATCCCGAAGGCAATGTCGGCCTGGGTTCGGCAACCTTCCGCCTGGAGAGCGGGGAAAAGGTGGCCGTGCTCAATCTGCAAGGGCGCAGTTTTATGTATTCTATCGATTGCCCTTTCCGGATCGCCCAAAAAGAGATACGCCGCCTGCGCAGTGAGACCCCGATCATTTTTGTGGATTTCCACGCCGAAGCTACCGCGGAGAAACAAGCCTTAGGGTGGCACCTGGATGGACAGGCCTCTGCCGTGATAGGCACTCACACCCATGTGCAAACCGCCGATGAGCGAATTCTCCCCCGGGGCGCGGCTTACTTATCGGACGCCGGCATGACCGGCCCGGTTGATTCGGTGATCGGCATGGAAACCAATAAGGCCATCGAGCGCTTTATGATGCAATCGCATGTGTATTATTCCATTGCTAAGGGGAATATCCGTCTGAATGCGGTGGTAATCGAGATCGATCCCCAAAATGGAAAAGCAACCCATATCGAACGGATCAACACCAATAAGGAGGAGTTTTTCCGTGAGCGCTAAACTCATCGACGGCAAGGCCGCCGCGCAGCAAATCCGCGACGAAACAGCTCAGGAGGTTGCCGCTTTACCCCCCGGCAGTCCCCCGCCCGGATTAGCGGTTATTTTAGTGGGGGATGATCCCGCCTCGCAAGTTTACGTACGCAATAAAGGCAAAGCCTGCCAAAAGGCCGGGATCGAATCCATTACCCGTCTCTTTCCCGCCGAAATTTCCCGGGAAAAACTGTTGGCCGAAATTGAGCAATTGAACCGGGATGAACGCTACCACGGTCTGCTGGTGCAGTTGCCCCTGCCCGGCCATATCGACGCCCAGGAAGTGATTGAAGCAGTGGCCCCCGAGAAGGATGTGGACTGTTTCCATCCCTTTAATGTGGGGCGATTGCTGATTGGGACGCCGGTGTTTCTGCCGGCCACTCCCGCCGGGATTATGGAATTGCTGCGCCGCTATGAAATCGAAACCAGCGGTAAGCACGTGGTGGTGGTGGGGCGGAGCAACATCGTCGGGAAACCGCTGGCGGCCATGA
>JAJRYW010000658.1 GCA_024275555.1 Calditrichota bacterium
CTTGACAAATAACACCATAGCCTCTATTATGCGCCTGCAAGGTAACCGCAAACTGGAACGTTTTCAATCGCAAAAGATTTTTAAAGAAACCGATCATCTTTTACTTTTCTTCAATCACATAAAGGAGCTATACCATGTATGTCATCACCGCAGCAACAGGAAATACGGGAAGAATCATCGCCACGCGTTTATTGGAAGCGGGCCAGAAGGTGCGCGTGGCCGGCCGGGATGGACAGAAATTACTGCCCTTTGTGGAAAAGGGCGCCGAGGCAGCCGTAGGCTCACTCGAAGATCCCGGATTTGTACAGCAGGCATTTACCGGCGCAAAAGCGGTATATACGCTCATTCCGCCGGACTTCACTCAAAATGATTTTCGCGCCTATCAAAACAAAATCGGCCGGATTCTGGCTGACGCCATAGCAGAAAACAGGGTTGAGTTTGTGGTGAACATGAGCAGCCTCGGGGCCGACTTGTCTGAGGGCGTCGGGCCGGTCAATGGATTGCACGACCAGGAGCAGCGCCTGAACCAACTCCGCGGTATAAATGTGCTGCATCTGCGCCCCGCCTATTTTATGGAAAACCTTTTTTTGAACATCGACTTGATCAAATCCCAGGGTGTAAACGGTTCTCCCATTGAACCGGATGTTGCTTTTCCCATGATCGCTACCCGGGACATTGGCGAGTATGCCGCCAAACGATTGCTCCAACTGGATTTCCGGGGCGCCGGTGTTCAGGAATTGCTCGGCGAGCGGGACCTGACCATGCCGGAAGCAACCGCTGCCGTCGGAAAAGCCATCGGAAAGCCGGATTTACCCTATGTGCGTTTTCCGTACCAGGCGGCTCACGAGGCGATGATAAACATGGGCCTTCCCCGGGGCATCGCCGATATGTTTGTGGAACTGTATAGCGCCCTTAACGAGGGCCGGGCGCTCGGGCCGATGAAACGCACTGCCGAGAACACGACTCCCACCTCGATCGAAGCGTTTGCCGAAATCTTTGCGGCGGTTTACCACGCCTGAACGGTGGTCTCCGGTTCCGCTCGTCGCCTGTGATACATCGATTCCTGCTTGATTCCTTCCCTGCCGAGTGGGTATTTTAGGCCGTTCACAATCAAGACGAACTAAAACTGGAGGACCTATGCGCTACAAGTTATTGGGCCGATCCGGGCTTCGGGTCTCGGAAATTTGCCTGGGAGCAATGACCTTTGGAGAGGAGTGGGGCTGGGGAGCAAGCAAAAAAGAGAGCCGCAAAATCTACGATGCTTTCCTGGAGGCCGACGGCAACTTCATCGATACGGCCAACCGCTATACCGAGGGAACCAGCGAAAAATTCCTGGGTGAGTTTATGTCTGATCACCGCGAGTCCATCGTGCTGGCCACCAAGTACACCCTGCATAATCGTTTAGGCGATCCCAACGCGGCCGGGAATCATCGCAAAAATATGGTGCAAAGCCTGGAAGGGAGTCTGAAACGCCTGAACACCGATTACATCGACTTGTTCTGGGTGCACGCCTGGGATTATATGACCCCGGTGGAAGAAATTATGCGGGGGCTGGATGATTTGGTGCGGGCCGGGAAAGTGCTCTACGTGGGCATTTCCGACACGCCGGCCTGGAGAGTCTCCCAGGCCAATACACTGGCGGCATTGCGGGGATGGACTCCCTTTGCTGCCCTGCAAATTGAATACAGTTTAATCGAGCGCACCCCGGAACGAGAACTGCTGCCCATGGCCCGTGCTTTCGATATTGCCGTGACGCCCTGGGCCCCCCTGGGCGGCGGCGTACTGACCGGCAAGTACAGCCGCAGCCGCGGCAAAACCGGGGAACCCAAACGGATGGCCGCAGATAGTCCCCGGTTAAGCAAGCGCAACCTGCAAATTGCAGAGACGGTGCTGGATATCGCCGAAGAAAGCGGCCGTTCCCCGGCGCAAGTAGCCTTAAACTGGGTGCGTCAACAACAGGGTGTCATGATTCCCATCGTCGGGGCCCGTAAAGTGGAACAGATCAAAGATAATTTAGCCGCCCTGGAGTGGAAACTGGAAGCGGAGCAACTCCGCCGGCTGGATGAAATCAGTAAAATTGAACCGGGCTTTCCCCACGAGTTCTTATCACGGGATTATATCCGCAAACTGGTCTATGCGGATATGTATGAAAAAATAGATAACCATCACTTATAGGCTTGTTCAACAACTTCCGGTGCGCCCCGGCCCCCGCTGTACGCCCGGGCAGGGAAGGCAGTCTCTTTACGGCCCTCCCCGTCCGATCCGCACAGAGCGCCGGGGCGTCATCGGTTGCCGGGTAAGATTCGTGCTGCTTACAAAGCGGCGTTATGGAGCGCGTGTTTGGGGGTAAGGCGTTCTAAGACGGCCTGCTTCACCCCGTTATCCCGCAGGACGCGGTAATGGCCCAGGCCGTCTGTCAACAGCAATTCCGCCTGCGGCCAGGATTCGTGCAATTGATACGCCTGGGAAACTTTAACTTCCTGATCGTCCCGGTCGTGAATAATCAGGCCCGGGAGAGCCAACTCGGAAGCCAGCCAGGCCAGCGAAAAGTGTTTCCGGGGCAGGCCGCTTCGTTCTTCCACGTATGCTTTCAAATACTCCACAGTTTTATTGCCCACCTGAAGCTGCTCCCCAAAATTATCAACCACGTAGTCCAGGGTGGCCGGAGAGCCGATGGTGATCAGGCGTTCGGCGCGGCAACCTTTGCGCAGGGCAAACGCCCCGGCAACGCCGCCAAAGGAGTGCCCGATAATGGCCGCAAAATCGCCATAGATTTGGTGCAATTCCAGGATCATCCGGGTGATTTCCAGGATATTGGTGGTTCTGCCGCTGGACTCCCCGTGGCCCGGCGCATCAAAAGCGATAGCCCGGAATCCGGCCCCGGCCAGGGCCTTTCCCAGGTAGCCCATCTGGGAGCCGCGTCCCCCCCAGCCGTGGATCAACAACACCGGCGGGCCCTCCTGACCCCATTGATAGGTATAATAATATGCGCCTTTTTTCTGCTGATATTCCACCTGCCGCCACTCCCGCCGGGTGACCCGGGCGGAAGCCAGCAGCTCTTTTTCCCAGGTAGAGCGCGGAAATTTAAACGGGGTTACAAACAGGCGCAAAGCAAGTTTTCGAGATAAAAACGGGGCCGCTCGTTCCAGCACCCGGAAAAAACGTTGGAGGTATTTGATGATTTTGGAATGAGACATTTCTCCTCCTTTTTCAGACCGATCGGTCCGGGATTGAACAAAAAAAATTAAACCTTTAGTTCACCATCTACATAGCGCAGCAATTGCTGAGAAATGGTTTTCATCACGGAATCATCATCAAGACTGCGGGTCATGGCGATGCCGCCTTCAATCCCGGAAATAATAAAGATGGCAGCCTGGCGGCTATTTACCTCCGGTTTAAACTCGCCTTCACGCTGTCCCTTTTCAATCAGCCGGGCGGTATTGCTGATCCAGTTTTCCAGGGCCTCTTTTACCCGGGCTTTTAACACCGGGTTGGCGTCGTCTGCTTCCACAGCGGTGTTCAAAATCGGGCAGCCGCCGCTGATGATCGGCTGCAACGCATAATCCTCATAAAAAGTGATGATGGTCTTCAACTTTGCTTCGGCGCTTTGCTTCTCACGGGTGGCCGCATAAACCGCGTTGTTGATTTCACTCACAGCAAAATCAAACGCTTCGACAGAAATTTCCTCTTTAGTCTGGAAATGATTATAAATACCGCCTTTTTTGAGACCGGTTTCCTGCATCAGCTCGGACATGGAAGCCCCGGCAAAACCTTTCCGGTTAAACAGGTTGGCTGCCTTGCGGATAATATTTTCCCTGGTAAGTTCACCTTTGCTCATAAACGCCTCTTTAAGACCGCTCGGTCGGTTATTTAGGAAATTTTTTCCGGGAAAGCAAATTTTTTTATCAGAATTAATCCAGGGGATGCATCAGCCATTTGATTTGCCTAATTGCGCTAAATAGGATGTCATTCCTCCATGTTTTTAGCCCCGGCCGCAACGCGGCTCCGTCGGAGCGGGATAAACTGAAAATTCACAACCTTTAGATTGACCTGGGTTCAAATCCATGGATTCCGGCTGAGCCCGGCGGCCGGGAGCCGGAATAACAGAGCAAATGATAGTTGACCACCGCGAAAGGCGTCTCATGCACACTCTTCAATTATAGAGCGTGAATTAATCCGCGAATATAGATTGCCACGGTAGCCGCATTCCGATTACCCGCAATGCGGCTACCGGAGAACCGGCAGTCTTCTCGAATTTATTCACGCGTCTATATTATCACGGCCAAACTGAAGTTTGGCGCTCCTGCTCGTAATGTTAATGAGTAACCGCAAGCGTCTGAATCCGGAAAAACAGACTTAACCGGTTGGAGTGTCA
>JAJRYW010000659.1 GCA_024275555.1 Calditrichota bacterium
GGCAAACAGCGCCTCGGAAACCGCATCCAGGTCCGTACTGAGCGGCAACACCCGGCGCAGGTAGCCTGTCCCGGCAGGCAGGCCGTCGTTTCCGTATTCATAAAGGGCAATTTCGATCTGCGGAGTTTGCCCGTCTTTTTCTGCCAGGGCAAATTCGTTGACTATGCTCCATAACTCCGATTTGGCCTGGTTAATCAGCCCATCCATGCTGTTGCTGGTGTCCAGCAGGAGCGCTACCTGGATTTTCGACGAAGCCGGCTGGACCCAGAGAAATGAGATTGCCCAGGCAAAGATGCTTAAAATAACCCCAAATCGTATCATAATTTCCTCCAAAAGATAACCGCTAAAATTTTTACCCGGCTCATTCTCCGCCCGGCCGGATTCGTGCTCCTATTGAAAACAATCAAAGCAGTATCCTTGGCCGAGTTCGAAAGAAAAATTGTCCCAATAAACCGGTCCGATATTATTAAATCCTCTCTTGACCGGCTTTAAGAATACGATCGATCCGCTTCATATGTCCAGGAACTGCGAACCTTTTTGAAATTCCTGTTTGCCGTTCTCCGGCGCGGTGTTAAATTTTCCGCTTATTCAAAGAAAGGGCCGCCATGGAAAAAATTGCCTTAGAAGGTCTTACGTTCGACGACGTGCTTTTGATGCCGGCGCGTTCCTCTGTTTTGCCCAGAGATGCGGACCTGCGTACCCGTTTAACGGCCAATATCGCCCTGAATATCCCTTTGCTTTCTGCGGCGATGGATACGGTGAGCGAATCGGCCATGGCCATTGCCCTGGCCCGGGAAGGCGGGATCAGCATTATCCATAAAAACCTGACCCCCCAGGAGCAGGCCTCCGAGATTGACCGGGTGAAGCGCTCCGAGAGCGGGATGATCATCGATCCGATTACCCTGACAGCAGACCGGCCTATCCGGGAAGCGGTGGAGATGATGCGGCGCTATTCGATTTCCGGAATTCCCATTGTCGAGGGAAAAAAACTGGTAGGCATCATCACCAACCGCGACCTGCGCTTCGAGGAAAATCTTGATCAGCCCATTGAAAACCTGATGACCAAAGAGAATCTGATTACCGTTCCGGTGGGAACCACGCTCAGCGGGGCGCGGGCCATTCTGCAGAAACACCGGATCGAGAAACTGCTGGTGGTGGATGATCACTATCACCTGAAGGGATTGATCACCGTAAAAGACATCCAGAAAAAGCAAAATTATCCCTTTGCCTGCAAGGATGAACTGGGGCGCTTGCGGGTGGGCGCCGCGGTGGGCGTGGGAGAAGCGGCGCTGGAACGCGCCGCGCTGCTGATTGAGCGCGGCGTGGATGTTCTGGTGATCGACACCGCCCACGGTCACGCCGAGAAAGTGCTGGAAACCGCCCGTTTGTTTAAAAAGCGTTATCCCGGGGTGGAATTGATTGCCGGAAACATCGCCACTTATCAGGCTGCCCGGGATTTGATTGACGCCGGCGCCGATGCGGTAAAAGTGGGTATTGGCCCCGGCTCCATTTGCACCACCCGGGTAGTAACCGGCGTGGGCGTTCCGCAAATCTCGGCGATTATGGAGGTCGCCCGGGCCTGCCGGGAGAGCGGCGCTCCCCTGGTTGCCGACGGGGGCGTCAAACACACCGGCGATATTGCCAAGGCCATTGCCGCCGGGGCCGACTCGGTGATGATCGGCAGCCTGTTTGCCGGCGCCGAGGAGAGCCCCGGGGAAACCATCCTGCTGGAAGGCCGCCGCTACAAACAAGTGCGGGGAATGGGCTCCATCGGGGCGATGCGCAAAGGCAGCCGGGATCGCTACTTCCAGGAAGAAGTGCAGGACGCCGAGAAACTGGTGCCGGAAGGGATCGAAGGGCGGGTTCCCTACAGCGGCCCCGTGGGAGACACCATCTTTCAAATGATGGGGGGACTCCGGTCGGCGATGGGCTATTCCGGCTGCGCAACCATTGCCGAACTGAAGGAAAAAGCACGTTTCATAAAAATAACCCCCGCGGGGATGCAGGAAAGTCATCCGCATGATGTGCAAATCACCAAAGAATCTCCCAATTATAAACTGCGCTAACCGGTAAAGGAGCAGGCTATGTTTAAAAAAATTGATCATGTTGGGATTGCCGTGAAATCGCTGGATGCGGTGAAAGCGCTTTACAAAGAAGTTTTCGATCTGGAACCGGTTTTCGAGGAAACCGTCGAAGAGCAAAAAGTGCGGGTGGTCGGATTTAAAGTTGGAGAGAGCAACTTCGAGTTTTTGGAGCCCACCGGCCCGGAATCGCCGATTGCCAAATATTTGGAGAAAAAAGGCGAGGGATTGCACCACCTGGCTGTAGGCGTCGAGGACATCAACGAGGTGCTGCAAAACATGAAAGCCAGGGGGATGAAGCTGATTGACGAAACGCCCCGAATCGGCGCGGAAGGGAAAAAAATCGCCTTTGTGCATCCCAAGAGTATGAACGGCATTTTGCTGGAACTCTCCCAGGAGTAAGTTGCTCTTTGCTCTGAATTCCTCGCGCCCCAATTCCCGTTGGGCGCGCCCCCGTCTGTTTGCCCCCCTCACACCCCAATTCCCGTTTGGGCCGCCCCCGTCTGCGACCCGAATTCACAGCTTAGATTTCTATCTGCGCATATTGTGACAAACGACCTTCTTTTACAAGCCGGTCTGTGTAGTTTTCCGCCCGGTTCCTTTTTTTGATGAACCCCGGGAAAAAGATTAAGCCAGGCCGGCACATTGTTGCAGTAAGTTTTTGGGATAATGAAGAAGTTTCTCCTCTTTACAGCCGGATTTGCGGGCGTATTATTGTTCTCGGGAGCGCTGTGGTTTCTGTCGGCGATTTACCCGCTGCCGGATATCCGCAGCCTCGGGGAGGTAAACCCGGATACCAGCGCGATGATGCGCTACCGGATTGAAGAAGCCCGGGAAGAGCAGCGCCCCTTTGTTTTACACCGGCAATGGACCCCGATCAGACAAATTCCCCGTTTATTCCAGCGCACCATTATCCTGGCCGAAGACGCCGGCTTTTGGGTGCACGACGGGGTAGACTGGCACGAGGTCGCGGATGCCTGGAACGGTTACTGGGAGAAAGGCAAGCGCCTGCGCGGAGCGAGCACCATCAGCCAGCAGACGGCGAAAAACTTATTTCTTACCCCGGAACGCACCCTCCGCCGGAAAATCAAAGAATTGCTGATTACCAGGAGTTTGGAGAAAGAACTCTCCAAGCAGCGTATTTTGGAATTGTACCTGAATGTGATTGAATTCGGCGAGGGCGTCTTCGGAATTGGCAGCGCCTGCAAAATCTATTTTCACAAGACCCCGGCGCAGCTCCGCCTGCCGGAGATGATCCGTCTGGCGGCAATTATTCCCAACCCCCGCCGGCTCAATCCCAACCGTCCTTCCCGGGAATTGCGCTGGCGTTGCGAAGCCATTCTGCAACGGCTCTATCAATATCAAAAAATTTCCTCGGGGCAGTTTCAGGAAGCCCGTTCTGAGCTGACCTCTTTTTTTGAACAAGGCTCGCTTCCCGGAAAGCGGGTTTTAGCCGGACAGGTAGAACCGGAAATTGAGAAACCAAAAGTTCAAGAATAGTTTGGTTTATTTCCGCCTCTGCTGTAAATTCTGCCGCGATTTGTAGCGCACCGGTAATAGCAACCACATTGAGCCGCATTGAAATCAAACGTAGTTAAAAATAAAGCAAATATTATTATTGATCATGTTTGGGGGGAGCCCCGGGCAGTTTTGTTCATTCATTACACGAAAGGAATTACTATGAAAAAATTACTGGTCGGAATCTTGTTTCTGGCTCTGGCAGCCTGTCAACAAAATTCCAGCAGTAGCAGTAGCCAGCCGGTTTCACTGGAATCCGAAAAAGACAGCCTGAGCTACGCCGTCGGTCTGCAATTGGCGCACAGCGTAAAATCAGCCAAAGAGGATTTGAATGTAGACCTGTTTATCGCCGGAGTTCGCGATGGTCTGGATGAAAATGAAGACCAGCTTAACGCTACGCAAATGCGTCAGTACATGACCAAGTTCCAGCAGGTGTTCCGGGAGCGCCAGGCCAAGCAGCGCGAAGTGGACGCCGAGAAAAACAAAGCAGAAGGCGATGCGTTTCTGGAAGAAAACAGCAAAAAAGAGGGTGTGGTTGTTTTGCCAAGCGGCTTGCAATATAAAGTGCTCAAAGAAGGCACAGGCCCCAAACCCAAACCGACCCAAACGGTGATGACCCATTACGAAGGACGGCTGATTGACGGCACTAAGTTCGACAGTTCTTATGACCGCGGCGAGCCGGCAACCTTCCGCCTGGACCAGGTGATCAAAGGTTGGACCGAGGGACTCTCCCTGATGAACGTAGGGAGCAAGTGGGAATTGTATATTCCGCCGTCCCTGGCTTACGGCCCCAACGGCCGCCCGCCTACGATTCCGCCCAATGCAACCCTGATCTTCCAGGTGGAACTAATGGAAATTAAAAACTAAGCTTAATCTGCTTACTAATTCGAAAGGGCCTTGCCGGGAAACTGGTAAGGCCTTTTTTTATTGAGTGTGCTGTTGATAGTAGCGATCCAGGTAGGTCTGGCAAAGCCGGAGCGATAATTGATGAAGCTGTTCCAAATCCGCCCGGGTCTCGATTTGAAGCTGGCTGACATGGGCCAGAACCCGGTAGCGGCGCCGGTTTAAAAATGTTGCGATGACCTCCGGGTTGAGAAGCAAATTATCCCACCCGTTTTGTTGTTTATAGCAGAGCAAATCCAGCCACAGTTGCTCGTAATCGATGAGTTCCAGGGGGATGTTTTTATTTGCCGCAGATTCTTTCCCCGGCGATTTGGTTAGTGCGTCTTCATCGGAAGATACGCGGGAAAGGGGCGGCCGGATATCTACCTCAACCCGTGCGGCAATTTCCGGGTCGTAGTTTAGCTCGACGATCTCCGCTGGCCGGGAATTGCCTCTGTATGGCGATACCTGTGTGGAGAACGGCAGCGCTCCGGTTTTTACCGGGAGAGTTTTCAGCGTTTCCTCTGCCACGCCTTCGGTTTTGATTGCCTTCAGAAAGGCGTTCATGTAATCGGCGTTGAGTCCGAAGATGAACAGGGTTTGCAAGAGGGCCAGCCATTCCGGCGGCGCCGCTTCCCGCTGAAGGGAGAATCCGGCCCCTTTCAGCCGCACTCCCCGCCCGAACAGTTGGATAATCTGCGGTCCTTCGCCGACGCCCATATTCATCAAAACCATGCTGGAGACGCGCCAGCTATTCCACCCCTCGATAAACTTTTTCGAACCGATCAGAATATTGACGGGCGTTTCCTCGCTATCCAATTGGTCAAACAAGGAACGGGTGAAGTAATCGGTCTGTACAGGCGTATCATCCTCCCGGAGCAGCTTTACCATTGCCGCTACATCCCCGATGTTAATCACTCCGAAATAGTGCTCCGCCCCGGCGCATTTAAGGCCCATTTCTCCCGGCGCATTGCGGAGCAGGTAAATCTCCAGCGGGCCCCTGCCGTGGAAGATGTGTTGATAAAGAATTTCTGTGCGCTCGGCAAAATGCGTTGAGGATATATCGGGAATCCCCAGGGAGCGGGCGATGTCCGGCTGGGCCCGGCAAAACTCGCCCAGTTGCTCCGGCAAAAATTTCGGATCACTCAGGAGCCGCTTTAAAAACCGGATGACTTTGAGTACATCGGAATCCAGCTTTGCCCCGCTGACCCGGCTGCCCACAAAGGTCCAGAGCGGCTTGCCGATCAGGTAGCTGCGGCGTTCCTCAGCATGGCCGGTGAACATCTCCATCTGGCGGTAAAACTGCCAGGACGCCGCCGCTAAGAGGGGCTGGTGAAAATCCTGCTGCTGGCGGGTGCGGCGCAAGTTTATCGCGGTAAACGCTTTGCCGTAGCCGTCGTGGTAAAAATGGTAATAGCTGTAATCAAACAGGATGGCTTTGGCGTATTCTTTCTGTAAAAAACGGTTTTTGCTGACTACCTGCCCAAAGGTGGCGCTGTATTCCCAGATCATCCCGTCGCGGGCCAGGTACTCCCGCATGGATTTCCAGGACTGCTCCACGGAGCGCTGCCCCTTATGGCCTTCATCGATGAAGACCAGGTTGCGGCCCTCAAAATAGCGTACATCCACCGATACCCCCGCGCCGTTCTTCTCGGGTGTGAGTTTGTAGATGTCGATCACCAAAAGTTCATCGTCGCCGGTGCGCAGGTGATCGGGATTGCCGTCGTACAAGCGGGCCGGGATGCCGCTGAGTTGCAGCTCCCGGAAATGCTGCCGGGAGAGGCCCTCGTTGGGGGTGATCAGGAGCAGGTTGTCCCAGCTGTTCCGGTGCGACAAAATTTGCCAGTAGTTGATGTGCATCAGCAGGGTTTTTCCGCTGCCGGTCGCCATCCAAAAGGCAATTTTATGCAGATCGCTTTCCCGGAAGGGCGGCAGGTCGGATATCGGCCCCGGCCGGGCGGTGCGGAATTGCTCCAGGGCCGCCAGCAATTCCCGGGGCCGGTTAAAAAGGCAGTCCAGAAAAAGCTCGCTTAAAAAAACGGCGATCAATTGGTAGGGCTTCAGACGGAAATGGGGCTCGCCCCGCTGCCGCCCTAATTTCTGCTGATACATGGCGACCTTCTGTGCGCAAGAATACGCCTGCGCCGGAGAAAGCGGGGCCGGGTTATTGGGCCGGAAACAGTCGAACAAAGCTTCATCCACCCGGGGATGATTTGTTAAAGAACTGCGCAGGGCAGGGGAGAGCTCCGCAAAGCTGGGAATCCCCAGGGCGGAGAGGAAAAATTGCTGCAAGATCAAGCGATTGCGAAAAGACATTATTTTTTTCCTGTTAACTATTCAATTCATTTTGGAGAGGATGTACCGGGTCTCTGCTAAAAAGTTTAATCCACGAATTACACGAATCTTCACGAATTGTTTTTATCGTATTTAAAAAAATGGTAACTACTTTGACAATGATAAATTAGATCGTAATAGATTACAAATATTAAATTTATCTCCACCCGGATGATTTGAAAAACCGTTGAAACGGTTACGGTAATTGAATGTGTATGTTGATCGGGCGCATGACAAATTGTAAGTAATTGCACTTAACCTGAATAATTCACGAATTGAGAAAAATATTTTCATATGACCTCATAACCTGTTATATTTTATTGGGTTAAAAAAAACAAGTAAAGGCGAGGCCATATGAAAAAAATGTTAGAGAATATTAGCTGCCATGATGACACAA
>JAJRYW010000660.1 GCA_024275555.1 Calditrichota bacterium
CAGACCCTGCGTTGGGGATTGTCGCGACCGCGCGGGCGCGCGGTGGCAGAAGCCGAGGAAATGGGCAGATCGGACATCGAAGCAGCCTTGGTCAGGCGAGTTTTGACGGATACGGTTTTTATTCCCGGCGACAGTTCGTGAAAAAGGGTCGCCCGGCCGCCGAGATTTCTGAATCGGAGATCCTTTTTACTCTTCAGGGCCGATCCCATATAGACTGCCAGCCAGCCGCAGGGCTGCAATGCAATTTCCAGGATGATGCTGAGCGGTGCCGTTGGTGCGCCTTCGGCCCGAAAATACCAGGCATCCGGTGAGACATCATATTCAGCTTCGATCCAGCCATTTGGTTTTACTACCCAGGGTTCGGGTTCAACCTTTGTTATCCTGTCGATGAACATAAAAGGCGGTCCGGGCAGCCGAGCGATAAATCGGTCTTGATCAAAGGGTTTATAGCGCTCACCGAATGCTTTGGATGGACTTCCGACTGCGATTTCAAGGATGTGGCGGCGTTCAAAGACAGCCGGAAGCTTCAGATCTGAATCACGCCGGCCGATGTCCTTTGTTTTTTGATCCCAAAAGTCCTCAATTTGTTCCCGGGTGATACCACTCATCTGCAGGGATAAATTTTTAAACCAAACAATGCGGTCTCCGTCAGCATACATATGTGCGTCTGCGATAATATAGGGCTGGGGCTTGTAGCCGAATTCCTTGATTTCGACTTCATAGACAACAAGGCGGGTTTCAGGTGTTACCGGTCCGCGGCACTTCAGGTTGCTTTGTACGCCGATAACAGGTTCATAAAAAACACCCGGTGTCTCCGTAACCCATCCCATGCGCTGCATGAAAACTCTCAAAGTGTGGGCGCAGCACTCGTACATCAACGTTCCCGGCATGACCCGGTCGTCTACGAAATGACAGGTTAAAAACCAGTCATCGTCATGGATGTCAGCTTCCGCCTGAATCAACCCCAGGCCGTATCGCCCGCCGGCAGGGTCGAGATTGATGATGCGGTCGATCAACTTCATGCGGCCTCCGGGAAGTCTGAGCGAGCCGGGCAGGGTGATTCCCGCAAAGATTTTACCAAAACATTCGGCCGCATTGCCGGTGCGAAGCGCTTCTACTGCCGAATCGTCATAACTTTCTTTGTTCAGTGTCACCAGGGGTTTCCAGCCGGAAGGCTTTTTCCCGGCAACGGGTCCGGTGTCATCGCCGGTTAGTATGATGCCGCCAGAATCTTTAACTTCTGCTTCAGTAAAGAATCCGGCACAACCGTCGGTCATGGTGATAAAGGGGGTATCTCCGATAAATCCGCTGAAGCTGAACAGGAATAAATACGTTTCCCCCTGGCGGATGAATTTATGGATTTCAATTTCATAACGAATCGTCTCACCCGGCAGGGGCATTTCACGATGAAATGTAACGGTGGCATCCAGCAGTCGGTATGTCCTTTTTCCTTTGACTGCCAGGTCGATGCCCAGATATGCACACAGAAACAGATCGGCCTGACCGGCTTCGACGGATATACAAACGGGGGCGTGTCCGCCGTCCAGGTACCATGCTCCCGGCAATACATCATGCTCGGTGACAATACGTCCGGAACCCAGAGATCCTTTTTTGCCTTCAACCGACAGGATGCGATCCACCAGCATCAGGGGCTCATCCGGTAAGCGTACTCTGGTCGGATAAGCGTCAACCACGGCAAATTCGGTCCCCAGCACTCTGGCGACAGAGCCTGTGGCAAATTCAAGGCAGTCCCGGCGGGAAAAGGCCACGTTAGAATGCGGAATTTTCGAATCAGGAGACTTTGTTTTTGAAGGCGGAATAGACTCTTCGGGCTGCTGTATGGCAAGTTCCAGCAGTTTGGTTTGCAAGGCAAAGGTTTTGCTGTAACCCCGGGTGAGTTCATTTGAGAATTTTAGGAAATCTTGATGCGCATCGGTGGCGGTTTTTGCTATTTTATCAGCGGTTTCGAACAAATCCACCAACCCGGCACTGGCTGCCGGCCTCTGGTTTTCGGTTTTCGGCTGCTGGAAATTGGATGATCGATACTTGATACTGGAATCTGGATTCTTCTGACCTCCGTTTTCTGCCATCTGCCGTCTGTTCTCTGTCTTCCACCCTCTAATTTCGCCTTCAAAGGCATCTGTCATCTGTGCGCTGTCATCTGTGCTCTGTTTTCGGCTTTCTGCCTTCTGTCCCCTCTCTTCTGCTCTCTGTTCTCCGTCCTCTGTCATCGGGTCTCTGTCCTCTGTCATCTGTCTTCTGCATACGGCATACGGCAGGGCAGGGGAGAGTGTTTTGCCGCCTATTATTACCTTTATCCGGTTTTGTGAGATTTTACCGGCCGGTTCAATTTCTATCATCGCCGGGGGATAGGACTTTTGGCCGTAAAGCTTATCAAGATCAACCGGCACCCGCTCGGCGATTAAAGCAGCCAGAATCTTAATGAGGGTCGTGTAGTCGTCTTCTCCCCGGACACAGGCAGAAAGTGCTATATGAGGTTTGTTCTGCAGGATGCTGTCGATCATGCGAGTACAGGAGGAATAGGGCCCCATCTCCAGAAATATGCGTACGCCGTCTAAGTAAGCCTGGTGCACCGTTGCTGTAAAATCAAAACCGTGCAATGCCTGCTTAAGGATGGAGTCGGCCGCCCTTTTTGATGTTAAATTGAAAGATCGGCCGAGGGCGCAGCTGTAAAAGCGGATGCCTTCCGGTTGATGGGTTGGGAAAACATGCAAATTCCGGTAGGCATCCATGACCGGCCTCAGGGCGTCACAATGCACCGTAACGACACCATCCAAATAAATGGCTTCACAGTTGAGTTCTTTTATAGCGGCCCGGACATCCCGCCTGCGTCCGCCTATGACGCATTCATGGGGCGTGTTTACGATCAGCAGGCGGGTGGTTTCATAGTGACCGGCGATGCGGCGAACCGAGCGCGCCGCGCGGTTCACCACCGCCACGCACCAGTCGACATTTTCATCGGGAGCAACGTTCCATACCTTGCGGGCCGCATTACAGGGCCCGGCCAGTTCAGTAGAAAACAAATCGGTTTTTCTCATACGTTGCAGCATTTCACCCCGTTCCGGCCAGACACCCATAGCAAAATATGCCGCCGACTCTCCCAGACTGTACCCAATTACCGCTGAGGGCCTGATGCTGAAATGCGCCATCAGTTCAGTGACCACGGATCCATGAACCACCTGACCAAAAATCATTATCAGAGGATCGGAGATGATTTTTTTATAAGCCGATTTTTGCCAGCCAGGCTCCCACGAAACCCGCCAGGGGACATAATATTGGGGTAACAGCTGGGTCTTTAATTGAAGGGTTCGCGCATCCATGCCGTGCAATATTTCCGGCCAATGTACCCCGATACCCCGACCCATGCCTAAATAGTGGCTGCCCGAACCCGGGAAGACAAAGGCCAACTCCCCTGTGGGTCCCAAAGGCTTCGGCGCATAGTTGATGCCGTTTTTTTTCGATATATTCCGGGCGTCAGCCGATACAACCGCCTGCCGGGCTTCAGCAATCAGGCCTTTTAGCCGGGCCAAATCATCTGCAACAATCGAAAGGGCGTGTGGGTATTTTGGTTGGCCACCGTTATTAAGATGCCATTCGCGAGCGGCCGCTTCGACGGTGGCCCATTGGACGTTTCGGCCATCACCACCGTGGGCGTCGGGGTGGCCCTCAATGTGTTGATTGAGTGAGTCCAGAGCGCAAAGCAAGGCTTTTCTGTTTTTTCCTTCAACGGCAAAAAGTCCCAAACACTGAGATCCCAGTGGTCTTTTTCTTTCCAGCCGAACCGTTTGAATGACATCATTTTTTATTGTATTTTCCGACTCGTAATCAAACCCTGCAAGTATGACATGCATGCAATTGCCGTCGGTTGTCATGGATCCGACCATTGCGTTGCGTACACCGTCCTTACGGTCTCTGAGCCAGAACTGAGGGTAGGCAGGGAAATGAAACTTATTCTGATGCCAGAGCGAATTTTCAGGTGCCGTGAAGTTTGTCAACGGTGGGATGATTTCATGATATAGGCTTAATCCGGTCTTCACTACGGAAGCCAGGCCGGCTGCAGCACCGGTATGACCGATACTGGCCTTTATGGATCCAATGGCACAGGGGGCATTTTGATTTCCCATAAATTCATGCAGGGCCCGGGATTCCAGGTTATCATCTGCCGGGTGGCCGCTGCCGTGAGTTTCCATAAAGCTAATCGCAGAAGGGGTGATCCCTGCTTCCTGAAAACAACGTTTAAGGGAGCGAACATAGGCTTCTTTTGAAGGCAGATTTGTGTCAACACCGCCGCCGCTTGCGCTGCCGATTCCTTTAACAACGGCATATACCCTGTCACCGTCGGCGATTGCGCAGTCAAGCCGTTTAATGACCAAGGCTGCAGCCCCTTCGCCGGGCAGAGTCCCGTCGGCAGAACCATCAAAGGGGCGGATGCTCTGACTTTGGGAAAACGCTCTGTTCCGGTGTGCCAAAATAATGTTGCGAACGTCACCGCATAAATCCACCGCTCCGACCAAAAATGCTTTCGCCTCATTTTGCTGCAAAGCCCTTACGCCGATATCAAGAGCTTTTAAACCGGAGGCCTCTTCACAGGATACTACAAAACTCGGGCTGCCGAAGCGAAATTCCCGGGCGATTCGACTGGCAACGATGCCGCCTAAAGCGCCTAATGTACGGCTGGCAGTGAGAGGCGGGTTGCAGGCGTCTTGCAATGATTCCAGCCAGGTGAGTTTTTCGTTATTTTGGGGATTCCATCCGAGTTTTTCTATCCACCGGTCAAAGACCCCGGACAGATGCCAGCGCAAATGAAAATTGGCGGCTTCGAAATCAAAATCAATGCCGATCACGGCCCCCATGGCCGGCCGTTCTTGCCGCAATGCAAATCCGGCATCCCTCATGGCTGCCGCGGCGACTTTCAGCATAAGGAGCTGCTGGGGGAGAATATCAGAGATTTCTTTGGGCGGAATATGAAACTCACCAGCGGCAATGGTTACATCGTCGCAAAATCCTCCGATTAACGATTGATCCCCCAGCTCCCGGGCAGCTGCCTGATCGCATCCTTTCCAACGATGGCCGGGACGCGGTTTTAAATTTGTTTTGCCATTAAAAATCAGTTCCTGGAAATCGCGCAAAGAGGCTAGTGATCCAAAAACCGTTGCCATACCGATGATGGCGATGTCCGAATTCGGAATGCAGCCTCCGGCCTCCAGCCTCTCCGAGCTGTCGGCTCGATCTACGAGCCGGAAGCCATAGGGGCCTACGCCCCGGTGGGAATGCGGAAATGTCTCAGCCGTTTCCTCGAAATCTTCGTATGGCCGGTCAGGCGTTAGGGTTGACGGATCAAGCGTTTCTTGGGATTCGGTCTTTATTGCTAAACTTTCCGACTTCCGTATTTCGACTTCCGAATTCCCGTCGAATTCTTCCAGTAATAAATGGGCGTTTATGCCGCCAAAACCAAAAGCACTGACCGCTGCACGTCGCAGGTGGTCTTTTTTTCTGCGCTGCCAGGTTTCAGGTTGTGTCTGCACGCGAAAGGGACTGTTGAATAAGGGGCTGTTACGGGGGGCTTTATTGAAATTTAATGAAGGGGGCAAAATTTTATGATGTAACGCCAGCAACGTCTTAATCATTCCGGCGGCGGCGGCGGCGGTTAGCAAATGGCCGATCATGGATTTCACCGAACCGATGGCGCACTGATTTTTTACCCAGCCGGATTTCCCCCATAACTTTTCCAGACTGTGGAGTTCGGTCATGTCTCCCAGGGGCGTTCCGGCGCCGTGACATTCGATCAAATCAATATCATGGGGAGACCAGCCGCAGGATTGATAGGCGGCGGCCATGGCGCGCATCTGGCCTTCACTGTCAGGGGCAAGCAAATTGCCCCCCATATCATTGGAAAGGCCGACGCCATGAATCAAACCGAAAATGGGATCCCCGTCGCGCTGGGCATCCGCCAGACGCTTTAGTACCAGTATGCCGGCACCTTCTCCAACGACAAGGCCATCAGCATCTTCATCAAAGGGGGAGCATCGCCCCGAGGGGGACAATGCTTTTAGCTGGCTGAAACCGACCTGGGTAAATAGACAATTGGGTCTTGAAACGCCGCCAGCCAGCATGGCATCCGTACGATGGGCATGCAATTCGTCACAGGCCAGTTTAATTGCATAAAGAGAAGACGCGCAAGCGGCGTCGAGGGTGTAAGTTCCAGCGCCAAGACCAAAGGCTCTGGCCAGAAGAGCGCCGGGCAGACTTGCTACCTTGGCGGACAGATATTGAGCATGGGAGAAAGATAAAACATCGGCTCTGAATTTGTCGTGAGCCAAGTCGCCTAATAACTTTTTTTCAAAGGCGGAACCCAGAATCCGGGTGGTAATCTTAGAGGTTGCGTCGGTCGGCAATGCAATGGCAGCTATAACCACACCGGTGCGTTGTCGATTTAGCGATGTTTGCGGAATGCCTTTAATGGCTTCTTTGCCGACCTGCAGCACGATGTGATAAAGCGGGTCGAGTGCAGTCAACAGGTTTGGGTCGATATCAATACCGGCAGGATCAAATTGAAAATCAGTTATGAGACCGCAGCGCTTTGAATAAGCTTTATCCGGTTGGGGGGACGGGTGGACCATCGAGTCGGGAGCAACATGCCAACGATCGGGATCTACTTCATCGCAGGCATCCACCCCGTTTAAGATGTTTTGCCAGAAAATCTCAATGTTACCGGCTCCGGGAAACAACCCGGCCATTCCGACCACAGCTATTGGTTTTTTTTGACTTGTCATTGTGTAGCGATTGAATATTGAATATTGTCCTTTACCCTGAACGCTGGATCTGTAAACGGTTACCTATACCCCATTGAGCAGGGCAAGGCAAGCAGCAATAAAAACTTTTTAGCTAAAAAAGAGAGTGGGATAAGCCTGTGCAAGAAAGGATTTCAGGGAGAAACCAGTGCGGATTCTCTGGACCCGGGTATCTGCTTTATCCGGTTTAATCCTTGACAAAATTACTTCTTCAAAGTAGGTTGCCACATGAAAGTAACGATTTTAAAGATAGATTTTCTTTCTTTGAAAAAAGAGTTTAAGAGCGTTGAGAAGAAGATGAACATATTAATGCAGACCTTTGAAAATAACGGAAAAGCACCCATGGCTATCTCAAAAAAAGTTCGCAATATTGTTTTCAGAGCCGATCAAGATGGCAAAATCAAAAAATCCGGTAGAAGAATATATGTCGGTGCATAGGGTTAGTTTTTGAGCAAACGCTGTACACTCCGAAAGGGCTTTAAAGAACTATGAAACGAATTCGCCGGCTATTATTTTATTTTTTGTGTTTGACTGTCTTGTGTGCGACCGGACCAGTAAACGCCTCCAATGAAATTACCCGGGTTTGGAACGGAAATATCATCATTGAGGCGCGAGATTCTTTCCTGATTGAAATTTTCAGGGAATTATATGATAAATATGCTGTAGAAGTTTTAGGGTTAGAGAGCAGAGAAAGTGATAAGATTACCTTTTCGTTTGAAGCCGAGACATTGGAATCATTACTCAGAGGTCTGCTGCGCTATCTTGGCGTTAAGAACTTTGCCATCGAATTTGCTGATGCTAGGCTGACACGTATCGTGGTAGTTCCGGATGCGATCAACGATATTGCCCCATCCGAAAGAACACAAACGGATCAGTGGAATCTTATAGATTCGATAAGCGTTGCTCAAATACAGAGTATCGTAGAGTTTTCTCAGGCGGAATCACTGGATTTGACAGCCGGTGATATCATTATTGAGTATGACGGTGTCCGCATCAACAGCGCCCAACAGCTTGTAGAAGAGGTTGGGAAAAAAGCTGAAAACAGCCAGGTGGAAATGATCGTGATCCGGGAACAGAATCCTATGCGGCTGATTCTTGCCGGAGGTATTATCGGTGTAAGGATTATGACGAAAAAAATTTCGAGAGAAGAAATAGGGCCCATCTATTAATCCGAATGAACTTCTGCGCGGCAGGCTGTAGGGTATCTTTAAAGGAAAATTAATTTTATCGCAGCAAGTTGCTGGGAATTAAACCCTGCAGATTTCGCATCACTCTTAAAGTGATTAGCGTAATCCGTGTAATCTGAAAAATTTGTGGATTGGACCCGGTACAATGAGAAAAATCAGACCGGGCGGAACCATTTTAACGACCGTTGACCTTGAATGATCTCCTCACATTTTTTTGGCATGATTTTAAGCAGAGACATCAGTATTCGGTAAGGCCAGGCTCCCGGCAGTGAAAAGATGATTTGTCGACCGATGCGTAAATATTTGAGTTCTGAGATGATGACTCGATTCAGATGACGGGCGTATCCTTTTAAAACCGCCGGCGGGTCATGATAGGATTGTACGACAGTTTCAGCCGCTAGTTGCGCACTTTTTTGTGCATAGTAGATGCCTTCGCCCAGCAAAGGGTCTGCCAGACCGCAGGCATCGCCCAACAGCAAAACATTTCCGTATCCAGGAGTTGTAAGATAATTTCCATAGGGCAAGGCATGGCTTGCAGGGGCGGGGATAGGCTTCCCGGAAATTCGAATTGAGTCCAGGAATGCTTCATAACCTTTTCTCAGAAATCTACCGGCTTTAGCGTTTAACCCACAAATTCCGATCACCCGAAAATGTTCACCTGGAAAACACCAGGCATATCCCCAGCGAATATGGCCGAAGTATATCTGGGGGTAATCCGAAAGCTCAGGGGTTTGCCGGGTTGGCACAAAAACTTCCAAAGCGGTGGCCAGGTTTGATTTCCATTCAGTCTGAATGAAGTTTTTGGAGGCCAACAACCCTCTGACATTGCTGACCGCACCGTCGGCGCCGAAAATGAATCTGCCGAAAAAACTACTACCCTTGTCAGTTGATATTCTGCCTCCCAGGTTCAGACAATCAAGAGAGATGACTTTTTCACCGGGTCTGAATTCAGCGCCGGCCTGACAGGCCATTTTCAGCCAAAAAAAGTCATAAGCGTTTCGTTGCACGAAATGGAAGGGGTGGCCCAGTTGGCCCTTGATTGAAATACCGGTGTTGCTGACGACTCGGTATTTATTGCTGCTGCAGGTAATTATATGTTTGGATTTCAGAAAATCAATGCTTGTCTGGAATATGCTTTCCAGCAATTTTACGGTTTTCCATGTCAAAAGCCCACCGCAAAGCTTGTCTCTGGGGAAAGTGCTTTTGTCGAGAATCAGAACTTTGAAACCTTTTGAGGCCAACAGGTATGCCGCGGTGGATCCTGCGGGTCCCGCACCTATCACGATAACGTCGAAGCTGTGTTTGCGATTCATAGTAAGCGAATTGGCTGACTGCTAAAGAAAGTGAAATAGAAGAAGCGCCGCCGGCAGAGGCGGGATTATTCTCTGTTACGCTGATAGATTCCCATGTGGTTGCCAGCAATTTTAAGATAATTTTTTACGGATTGAGGTAAATCTTCTGCAGGTTTTTTTTCGAATCTGTTTTTAATTCTGGCAGGTACTCCGACAACCAGGCGATAGGGACCGATCTGTTGCTTTTCGATAACAACGGATCCTGCCGCAACAATTGACCCTTCTTTTACCACAGCGCAGGATAAAACAACTGCGCTAATTCCGATAATACATCTATCTTCTATAACACACCCATGAACTACCGCGTTATGGCCGATGGTGACATTATCACCGATGACAGCAGGGTTGTTGGCATCCGTGTGCACCGTACAATTGTCCTGTACATTGGTGTTACGTCCGATCACGATGGGTGCCCTGTCCCCCCTCAGTACGGTTCCATACCAGATACTTGCGTTATCCTTAATTTCCACGTCACCTATCACAGTCGCAGTCGGTGCGATAAATACATTTAAGCCGATTTTGGGCTTTATACCTTCATATTCAATGATCATTTAATTTTTCCGGAGCGGCGAAGCTGTTTAAATTTTAACTGCAAGAGTATCTTATTAAGAAATTAAAATTATTTCAATAGCTGAATCTATATGGAGCCGTATTACTCTGCTACGGTTATCGGATTTAATTTGTAATCATTTTAAATATTAATTAATTTATTAATGACTAAGACTAAATTAAATAATTATAAAAAAATATATATAAGAATAA
>JAJRYW010000035.1 GCA_024275555.1 Calditrichota bacterium
TGGAAAGCCGTTAAAACGGCTATGTAATAATTTCTTTCTCATTAACACCGCCCCGGTAGCCGGGGCAGGTGTTAATGAGATCTTGCAGCGATCATTTAACCGTTTCAACGGTTTTTAAAGAATGTCTGTAAAATAAAACTTGTCATGCGCCCTCGGGAAAATGACATAAGTTATGTAGTAATATAAACTTAGTTTGTAATAAGGTCTATGGTATTTGTGTCGTTGCCTTCATGCAATGGTAATGCTCCCCCTTAAATCCCCCGTTCGGCTGAGCTCACGACGAAGCCCGAAATCCGGGAGAAACCGGCCCTCCCCGATTTCGGGGAGGGCCGGGGTGGGGAAATTCCATTTGATAACGGCCCGGCTACACAAATACCAAAAATTCTTTGGTAATTGATTCGGGAATTGTAGATTATCTTACAGCCGCACCCCGGGCAGTATACCTATGTTGATCGGCGTAAAGTGCTAATAAAAGACAGATATTATAATGATAGACCAAATGCATAAATCTTTCACTCAGCCCTCCTCCCGAAGAGCCCTGATCCTCTTTACCAGTCACCCGGTTAAAGAGGCGCAACGCAAACAATTGGCCGACCGGCCGGACCAGGTTCAGCGGCTTTACCAGGGCTTTTTGAGCCAGATTCTCAGGACGGTGCACCTGGCCCGGGGTCAGGCTTGTTTTGATGTCATCATTGCCTCCGACTCTGCCGATTTAGTCAACATTGAAAAAGTTTATTCGCGATTCGAGCAGAATCATTCCTTTACCTTTGTCGAACATCGCGGTAAAACCTTTGCCGAAAAATTCGAACACATCCTGAAGCAGACCGCCCGGATGGGCTACCAATCCACGCTGATGATTGGCAATGACTGCCTGGACTTAACCCCGGAGATGCTCGCGGAAACGTTCCACCACCTGGATAGCTGCGACCTGGTCATCGGCCCCAGCATCGACGGGGGATTTTATCTGATCGGGATGAACGGTTTCCGCGAAGAGCTGTTCCGTGAAATTCCCTGGTGTACTGCCGGCGTGCTGGAGCAGCTCCACCGGAACATCCGCCGGATGGGAATTTCGCTTTTCACCCTCCCGGCCCTGCTGGATATCGATCACCGCCGCGACCTGCTCTCCTGGCTAAAATCAAACCGGGATTCTGTTGGGGCAATTTTGCGCAAAATCATTTTGGCTATTCTGGCCCAAAACAGGGCGGTTGCTTTTCCGGAAAATCCTTTTTTAGAGCACACCCACCTGGCTCGCCGCTGCTGGCAGCTTCCTCCCCCGGTCCTCGCCGGGTAGTAATCATATTCATAAAATTTTTTGGTGATATCATTCCGGCTGAGTTCAGCCGGAATACCTGGATTTCCGTGCAGGTACACGGGCACAACTCCATGTAATCACTAAAATAAAAGCAATGCCAATCACAAAGTTGAAATTTATTTGACGCAGAATACCGCTGAATGGGCAGAGTTTCGCTGATAGGATTTTTATTTCTCCTGAATTTTTGATAATTCTAATCCTTTTCCCCGGTTTTCTCGCTTTTTTCTCACAATCGGGATGAACGAAGGATTTAAGCGGACCGCCTCTTTGGGTCTTAAAATAATTTTCAGCGTTTCTCAGCGTCAAATTTCCAACTCGTGATTTGCATTAGCACATCTGCAGGGGTGTCTGGAATGCCTGCGATCAAACCAAAAGTATTGGAGCATTTATGACTGGCTCGAACTTATCTGATCAGATCATCATCATTGGCGCCGGGCCGATTGGCCTGGAAGCGGCGCTCTACGCCCGGCAGCTTGGCTATTCCGTGCGCATCCTGGAACGGGGGATAGTAGCGGAAAATATGCAGCGCTGGGGGCATGTGCGGCTGTTCTCTCCCTTTGCGATGAACTGCTCAGCGCTGGGACGAAAGGCGCTGGAAGGAGAGGAAATCTCCCTCACGGAAGATTCAGCCTACCTGACCGGCCGGGAATATCGCAAGAAATATGTGCTGCCGCTGGCGGATTATCTCCGGCAGGAAACCCTGGTTACCACCGGTTGCGAGGTGCTGGCAATCACCCGCCTCCGCACACTTAAGAATGAATACATCGGCAATCCGCAGCGGCAGAAGCAGCCCTTCAAGCTGCTGGTGCGGTATGATGACGGGCGGGAGGAATTCCTCTACGCTGATGTGGTCATCGATGCTTCGGGCAGCTATGCCAATCCCAATTGGCTGGGGGACGGCGGCATTCCGGCCCTGGGCGAGCAAGCCCACCGGGAACGCATCGATTACGGGTTAGTCGACATCGCCGGAGCGGAACGAAAACGATTTGAGAACAAGACCACCCTGCTGGTTGGCGACGGCCACAGCGCCGCCAATTCCATCGTCGCCCTAAGAGCGCTTTTTGACACCGCTCCGGAGACCCGGGTGCTCTGGGCGATTCGCAAAGACAAAGATCAGCCTGTTGCCGAAGTACCTGAGGATGTTCTGGCGGAACGCGCCCGGATATCGCACCAGGCCAACCACCTCTCCGGACATCCCCGGGTGGAACTGCTGAAGCAGACTACGGTGATCGCAATCGTTTTTGATCCTGACGCCCAGGAGTTTGAGGTTACCCTGGAAACGCCCCGGGGAGTCGCGGCAGTGCGGGTGGACAATATCATTGCCAATACCGGCTTCTCCCCGGATAACCGCATCTACTCCGAATTGCAAGTGCACGAGTGCTACGCCTCCCGCGGCCCCATGAAGCTGGCCGCCGCACTGCTGGCCGAATCTTCCTCGACGGATTGCTTGACCCAAAGCAGCCCGGGCCCGGAAACACTCAAAAATCCCGAACCCAATTTTTTCATCATCGGAATGAAGAGCTATGGTAAAAACTCCAACTTTCTGCTCAAAATCGGCTATGAGCAGATCCGGGATGTGTTTGCCATGATTGGGGAGGCTGAGGTTAAGGCTAAGGTTTAGGTTAAGGGTGAGTTTTTTTAGTGTTGATCATGAAAAAATAGTGATTGGAGGAAGCAATGGCTTATGATGATTTCCGTCAAATGAATGTATGGCAAAGTGCATTCAATTTAGTGCTGAAGATTTATGACGAAACAAAAGGTTTTCCCAAAGAAGAAAAATTTGGGATGGTTTCGGACATGCGCCGGGCTGCCAATTCGATCACTCATAGCATTGCCGAAGGATTTGGCCGGTTTGAAGCCAGAGATAAGACTCGTTTTTATAAAATTTCGCGTGGCAGCGTGTTTGAGTTGATGAGCCAGATCCTGGTCTCTGCCGAACTTGGCTATTTGGACAAAACCACAAAAAGTGAAGAGTTATTAATCATTTGTAAATCCGTTATTAATGAACTGAATTCCCTCATCAAATCTCTGGAAAACAGGTCATGAAGCACATAAGTATCATGAACAACACTCTTTTCTTTTACCTCAGCCTCAGCCTTAGCCTCAGCCTCAGCCCCAGCCTTAGCCCCAGCCTTAGCCTTAGCCTATTAATAATAGTCCCATTACACATTTACCTGTCAAAAGGAACTCCAAAATGAAAACAATAACCGAACTTGAAGTAAAACACCCGGAATTGCACCTCGACGCCCTGGACAATCTCTGGTTCCAGGTGAGCGGTACTTTATGCAACATTGCCTGCGGACATTGCTTTATCAGTTGCAGCCCCACTAATCACAGCTACGAATTGATGACGCTGGAACAGGTGCGCGGTTACCTGGAGGAGTCGGTTGAGCTGGGTGTGAAGGAGTACTATTTCACCGGCGGGGAACCGTTTATCAACAAGGAGTTGCCGGAGATTCTGGAACTGACCCTGCAATACGGACCGGCCACGGTGCTCACCAACGCCATGCTCATCACGGAGAAGAAAGCCCGGCGGCTCCGGGAGATTGAACAGGGGAGCATCTACTCGCTGGAAATGCGGGTCAGCCTGGACGGCTACACCGAGGAAATGAACGACGCCATCCGCGGAGCGGGCGTCTTTCACAAAACCCTGGCCGGGGTGAAGCTGCTTTATGAGTATGGTTTTCTGCCCATCATCACCATCACCAAAACCTGGGAAGACCGCGATGACGAACAGGTGATGCAGGGGTTTGTGCGCACACTGAAAGCGCATGGCTACGCCCATCCGCGCCTGAAAATTCTGCCCTCTTTGAAATTAGGCAAGGAGATCGCTCGCTCACGCGGCTATGAGGACGATGAGATGGTTACCGAAGAAATGCTGGAGCACTACGATTGCAGTCAACTGCTTTGCTCGAACAGCCGCGTGGCCACCCATCGCGGGGTAGTGGTCTGCCCGATCCTGCTGGAGTCGCCCACAGCACACATGGGCAACACTCTAAAGGAAGCGACGAAAAGCTATACACTCCGGGACCAGGCCTGCTACACTTGCTATCTCTACGGGGCAATTTGCTCCAACTTTGCTTCCGGGGCCAAGAGTGAGTAATCTGAGTTTTGCCGCGAGCCGCCGAGACCGCGGAGGAAAGAATGAATTTAAGGTGATTGCCGCTAAGACGCTGAGACCGTGGCGAAAAGATAAAGAATTAAAAAACTCTTTGCGCGCTTTGCGTCTTGACGGCAATAAAAAGCATGAAGATCCCTTTGGCCTTGGCGGCAAAAAAAATGGAGTCTATTATGAGTATTGTCATATATTTAGTCATTGCTGTTGTCTTTTTGGCCTACGCCAACGGGGCCAACGATAATTTTAAAGGGGTGGCAACCCTGTTCGGAAGCGATACAGCCAACTATCGCCGGTCGCTGGGATGGGCAACGGTCACCACGTTGGCCGGCTCGCTTACCTCGTTCTTCCTGGCCGAGGCCCTGGTGAGCCGCTTTTCCGGAAAAGGGCTGATCCCGGATATCCTGATCGGGTCGCCGGAATTTTTATTGGCCGTGGCAATCGGGGCCGGGGCAACTGTGTTATTGGCAACCTTCATCGGTTTCCCGATTTCCACCACCCACAGCCTGATCGGCGCACTGACCGGAAGCGGATTGATGGCTGCCGGCAGCGCGTTTCATGGGCAGGTGCTTTTGAGCAAGTTTTTCTGGCCGCTGCTGGTCTCACCCTTTCTGGCGGCCTTAAGCGCGGGACTCCTCTACCGGCTATTGCGATATACCCGGCTGCGCATGAATCTGACCAAGGAAAGCATCGCCTATATCTCCGGACCGGAAAACTTCCAACTATTTTCTTCCCGTCGGGGAGCCCCGGGAATGGAGCGCTCCCGGCTGGCCGGAGACATCCCCGGGGCCCACAGCGCCGCGACGGTGTACACCGGAACCGTTTGGGGATTTCCCCTGCAATCGCTGCTGGATAAAGCGCACTATCTTAGCGCCGGGGCGGTGGGATTTGCCCGGGGGTTGAACGATACACCCAAAATTGTGGCGCTTTTGGTGGGGGTTCAGGCGCTGCAAATCCGCCACGGATTATTGCTGACAGCGCTGGCCATGGCGCTGGGAGGAATATTAAATTCCGGCAAGGTGGCCCGGACGATCAGCAAAGATATTACCCCCATGAATCCCGGCCAGGGATTTACGGCCAACATTACCACCGCCTTTTTAGTGATTGTGGCCAGTCGTTGGGGGATGCCCGTTTCCACCACCCATGTTTCCGTCGGGGCGCTATTCGGGATCGGTGCGGCCACCGGAGAAATTCACAAACGGAAGAGCCGGGATATTTTTTTCTCCTGGGTGTTAACCTTGCCCATCGCCGCCGTCATCAGCGCTGTTGTATACCTGTTGTTGAACGGATAATGAAATTTGCCGCGGAGCCGCGAAGATCGCCAGGAAACGGAAAGGATTTATTTAGAGGAATAGCTGCAAAGACACAAAAGACCGTCAAGAGGAATAAAGTATTGAAAAAAACTTTGCGTGCCTGGCGCCTTGGCGGCAATAAAAAAGAGGAAAAACCTTTTGCGCGCTTGATGGCTTGGCGGCTAAAAAAGTAAGAGGATGCTATGCAAAACTATCAAAAAATCGCCCTGATTGGCGGGGTGTACAGCAACTACCTGGCCCTGGAGGAAACACTCAAAGACGCCCGCCGGCGCGGCGTAGAGGCTGTCTTCTGCCTGGGCGACCTGGGCGCCTTTGGCCCCCATCCCAACCGGGTCTGCGATATTCTGCGCCGGGAGAATATCCCGGTGGTGCAGGGCAACTATGACAACAGCATCGGCAACGGCCTGAATGATTGCCAGTGCGGCTACACCGATCCGCGTGACAACTATTTTGCCAAACTAAGCTACGATTACACTTTTGCCAACACCGCCGACGGCCACAAAAAGTGGATGAAAACCCTGCCCCCGGAAATTCGCCTGCAGATGGGCAACTACCGGGTGCTGCTCTGTCACGGCTCGCCGCGCAAAATGAATGAGTTTCTCTGGGAATCAACCACCCCGACCCATTTTTTGGAAAAGCTTTGCCGGGATTACCAGGCTGATATCATCTGCGCCACCCACACCGGCATCCACTGGCAGAGGGAGTTGCCCGGCGGGAAATACTTTGCCAACGTCGGGGCAATCGGGCGTCCGGAAAACGATGGAAAACCAAACGTCTGGTACACCATCCTGGAAACAGCTCCCACACCAAAGTTTACCTTTACACCTGTTGAATACGATTACCAGCAGCTGGCCCGGGAGATGCGCCGGGAAGGTCTGCCGGAGGAGTTTATTGAGACGGTGCTGAGCGGCTGGTGGACCACCTGCCTGGAAATCCTGCCCGCCAAAGAACGCAAACGGGGGTTTCTTTGAGGTCGCTGGACAATCACCTTCCCTGCCGCCTCGCGTGGAGGAATTTTTGGATAAACAATTTGATTACAATATATTTAAAAAGGAAGGATGCCACATGGAGCGCATACAAAACGGACATAACGCACTGGATGCCGTCAAGGATTACTACGGCAAAACCCTGCAGGGAAGCGCGGATTTGAAGACCAGCGCCTGCTGCACGGTGGATAGTTTTCCGGAAGCGCACAAGGCCATCCTGCGGGAGATCGATGACGAGATTTTGGAAAAATTCTACGGCTGCGGCTCGCCGATTCCCCCGGTCCTGGAGGGAAAAACCGTGCTGGACCTGGGCTGCGGCAGCGGTCGCGATGTTTACCTGGTTTCCAAATTAGTGGGAGAAAGCGGTTTTGTGATTGGGGTGGACATGACCGAAGAGCAGTTGGCGGTGGCCCAAAAACATCGCGATACTCAAATGATGCGCTTTGGATTCGAACGCTCCAACGTCGATTTCCGGCTGGGTTATATCGAAGACCTCAGCTCGGTGGGTATTGCGGATAATTCCGTGGATGTGGTCATCTCCAACTGCGTAATCAATCTTTCCCCGGATAAAGAAGCGGTCTTCCGGGAAATCTTCCGGGTGCTTAAACCGGGCGGAGAACTTTATTTCTCGGATGTTTTCTCCGGGCGGCGCATTCCCGAAGAACTGCGCCAGGACCCGCTGCTCTACGGCGAATGCCTCTCCGGGGCGCTCTATATCGAAGATTTCCGCCGTCTGCTGCGCAGCCTGGGGGTGCTGGATTACCGGGTGGTCTCCTCCAAGCAAATCAGCCTGGATGATCCCGAGGTGGAAGCCAAAGCCGGGATGATTGATTTTTACTCCATGACCATCCGGGCCTTCAAACTAAGTTCGCTGGAGGATATTTGCGAAGATTACGGTCAGGCAGCCGTCTATAACGGCGGCATTGCCGATTCCCCGCATAAATTTGTACTGGACGATCATCATGTGTTCGTCGCCGGAAAACCGATGCTGGTGTGCGGCAACACCGCCGCCATGCTGGAAGAGACCCGCTTTGCCCCCTTCTTCACCGTGCTGGGCGACCGCTCCACCCACTTCGGCCCCTTTGATTGCAAGCCGGCGGCCAGCCCGGTGAACGATGTTGACACAAATACCGGCGGAGGGTGCTGCTGAAATAAATCGTGATATTGACTGTACTTTTAAATTCATTCCGCCCCTCATTGTATATTTGTTTTGCTTTCGGTAAATTCCATCGGCGGCATTTCTGAACCGTCAAGCAAAACCACTTACTTTTTAAAGGGGGTAAACATGTCGGAAATTCCCAGAACCGTTACTCATCGTTTCTTAGAAATTGTACCCAGATTTCAAAAAGTGCTTAACGAGGCGCTCTCCAAGCAAACCAAGGAACCCGGCACACGTGCTATTGTAGCCGATATGTTCGAGGAAATTCTGGGTTACGACAAATATAATGACCTGGTATTCGATTTGATCGACGCGGAGAAGAAGGACTTGGTGGTAAAGTTCAATGACCAGCCTGTTTTTGCGGTAGAAGTTGTCGCGATTAACGCCAAATTAAATGAACGGCACTTACGAGAGACTAAAAACTTAGCTCTTGATCAGCATATTCCCTGGCTCATATTAACCAACAGCATTGAATGGCAGGTGTACCGGGTTGATCCGGAAGCGGCGCTCTCGCTTGCCCCGATATTTCAGTTTAATTTTCTGAAAATTAATAAGCGCAATAAACAACACCAGTATTGGTTGTTCCTCTTGTCAAAAGAAGGATTTCGGAAAAACGCCCTGGATCAGTATTATGAACACGCCCAGGTTGTCAATCCTTTTACCGTAAGCGTCTTGCTGCAATCGGATTGGGTGGCCGGCCGGATTGCCGATGAACTTAAACGGTTGAATCCTAAATTAGTTGTGACCAGCAGCGAAATAGCCAAGATAATTACCGGGGTGATTCTGCCGGAACGGTTCAGCAAAGGAAAAGCATTCAATAAAGCAAAATTCACAATTCAGCAGTTATATAAAAAGTTGGAAGAGTGAGCGATGGAGCAATGGCTATCATTTTATGGTGTGAATAAAAATCGCAAGAGGCTATGCTTTTTCCGAGACTGCGCTCGCAAAAAGAGGCTTCTCCGAAGCCGTTGATTTACGATTTACGAATAGCGATTTACGATTTGAAATTCATTCGTCATTCGGAAATCCTTTTTTTACATCGACAAA
>JAJRYW010000661.1 GCA_024275555.1 Calditrichota bacterium
ACTGGATAAAGGATTTATCATCATCTTTATCCGGTGCATCCTGTTTATCCTGTCGAAAATTCCTGAATCGTTACTTTTGATCTACAGCTACAGCAGTCCCCACCGTTTCCGCAGAAACCACTCCAGACTCAGCAAGAGCAGCACCAGCGCCAGCCAATACCAGGATTGGAAGAGCCGTTTTTCCGAAAAATGATACCGGGCCCGGCTGGTGAAAACAGATTGCCGGAACAACTCGTGCAGTTGATCCGGCCGGAGCAGCTTGCCGCCGCTCTGCCGGGCCAATTGGGCCATTAAACCCCGGTCTGCCGGGATGCGCTGAAATTCCAGGAAAAAGGGAACTACCGTAAACTGCCCCTTCCGTTCCCCAATCGGAACGCCATTTTTCTCCGCACGAACCCGGTACTGATAGGTTCCTTCCGGCAAACCGGGAAAGTTTTGCTGATAAAATCCATTGCCCTGGCGATTTAATTCATCCGCGACCTCTAACGAGTCTGCGATAATTTCCACCTGAACCCGGGCGTCGGGGATGGGTTGGTAAAATTCATCATACACCTGTCCGGAAAATTCAACCGTTTCCCCCACATTATAAATCCGCTGCGAGGGGGCAATTTGAATCTGCTGGATATCATCCTTATTTACCAGCCAGCGCAGGGTGCGGTTTAAAAAAGTTACCATAAAGCCGCTCAATTCCGGATCGTCCTGCACTTCAAAATGCCAGCGGCTGAAATTGGCGCCGTTGAAGACAAATTGTTTGATTTCCCCCTGGCGGTAGACAAAAGCAACATCCATTCCGGCCCGGTTCCCCGGGGCGTTTTTAACATCCTCCTGGCGGCGGAGAAGCGCCCGGGAACCTGCTTTTGCCCGGAGGGGAGCGTAGACCTCCAGGGGCGGCAGCCGCTTCCACAAGGCGTTGTTGCTGCTCTCGTTCTCTTCAATCCGGGTGATGGGGTGCAGTTGCCCGCCGGGGCTCAGTTGCACCGCCGCATTGGGAACCGGCAAAAACGGGCCGGGATTTTTAAAAGGCAACCAGGCAACCTGCCCCGGCAAACGGCCCAGGTCGGTGCGGCGGTTGATCAGCCACCACAAGGCAACTTTGCGCCGCTGCACCTGGTCCAGAATTTGTTGCAGATCCTTTGCCGAGGAGGCCGCCGTGGGAAACCCCTGCAGGATAAACAAATCCTGGGAATCCGGGAGGGCGCTCTGCCAATCGCCTTCGTAATACCGGCCGCTCTGTTTTTCGGTGCGGAAGGTAAACTCAAAATCGGGCAATTCCCGCGACAGGAAGGAGAGAAAATGGCGGTCGTAATCCGGGCCGCCGCTTACCACCAGGATTTTGAATTTGCTCTTCAGCACCCGAATCTGCAGCGGGCGGCGGTTGTTGCGGGAAGTCGTTTCCCCCTCCAGGGGCTGAATTTCCACCGTAAAGGTCTGGTCGCCGGGTTGCTTAAGCAGCAACGGCAACTGTTCTTTTTGTTCGAAACCGGATTTAGAGAGGCGCACCCACTTGTGGGCAACTTCTTTCCCCCGGGAGCGAATCGACAGGCGCGCCCGCTGGCCGTCGTACCCGTTTTGGGTAAAGACAATTTCCACCGGGGCCTCTTTGCCCACATAGCTCACCGCATTGGCATGAACCCGCCGGATGGCCAGATCATGCGGCAAAGCGGTGTCGCCAATCAGCACCGTATAAACCGGTGTGTTGACAGCCGGCAACACCGAGAGCGGGTTTCCCCCGTGGTTGTACAAGCCGTCGCTGGCCAGCACAATGGCCTGGAGGTTTTGAGAGCCCAGGCTGTCCGCGACAAACTGCAATCCCTGGCTGATGTTGGTTCCGTCGACCCGGAATTGCAAGGAATCCCCGCCCAGGGAACGGGTATTCAAATCAAACGCCAAAAGTCGTATTTCCAGCGAATCCGAATTCAGGCCATTGCGAAAATAGTCCAGCAGGCCCTTGATTTGTTCGCGGCGGCTTTCCCGGCCATCCTGAAGTTTCATACTGGCCGAATTGTCGACCAGAACCGCGACTACCGGTTTTTCGGAATACCGGTAGAGCAATTGCAGAAGCGGGTCCAGGACCAGGAACAGCACAATGATTAACACCGCGCTGCGCAGCGAGACGGCAACCATGCGGCGCAGCCTGCCCAGCGGCGGCAAGGTGCGCCAATAATAGGCATAGGATATGGCAATAATCAGCAGGGAAGCCAGGAAGAACAGCCAGGAGGGCTGATCCAACTGTAGAAAAAATTTTTCAACCATGTTGTTGTCTTTCTTCTCCGAGCGCCAGTGAAGGATACGCATTCAGTTCCAGACCGGAGCGGTCGCCGTTTTTGAGGCGCTCTAAACCGGCTCGTGCAATCATCGCAGCATTGTCCGTACAATAGCGCATCTCCGGGAAATAGACCTTGATGCGGAAACTCTCTCCTGCAGCGGTGAGCTGTTCACGTAATTCACTGTTGGCGGCCACCCCTCCGGCAACAGCAATTTGCTTAATCTGATACGTCCGGGCCGCCCGGATAGTTCGCTCTACCAACGCCCCCACTGCGGCCTTCTGAAAAGCGGCGCAGATATCGTTGAGATGGCGTTCCTTCTCCTCCGGGCCCAGGGAGTTGGCAAAATTGAGCACGGCCGTTTTCAGCCCGCTGTAGCTGAAGTCGAAAGTTTTTTCCCGGGAGAGTCCAATGGGAAAAGTGGTGTAGTCGGGATTCCCCAGCCGGGCGCGCCGATCAATCTCCGGGCCGCCGGGGTAGGGCAAGCCCAGCAGCTTGGCTACTTTATCAAAGGCCTCCCCGACCGCATCGTCGCGGGTTTTGCCGAGCATTTTATAACGCAAATGATCTTCCATAACCACCAGTTGAGTATGCCCGCCGGAGACAATCAAACACAGCAAAGGAAATGAGGGCGTATCCGGCTGCAGAAAGTTGGAGTAGACATGGCCTTCAATATGGTTTACCCCTACAAAGGGTTTGTGATGCACCAGGGCCAGCCCCTTCACATAATTGACCCCCACCAGGAGGGCCCCCACCAGCCCCGGCCCGAAGGTAACCGCCAGGCCGTCCACATCATCCCAGCCAAGCCCGGCCCGGGAAAAGGCTTCATCCACAATCGGGCCGATTTTGCGCAGATGAGCCCGCGAGGCTAATTCCGGCACCACCCCTCCAAAACGGAGATGCACCGCCTGGGAAGAAATGATACTGGAATACACCCGCTTTTCATCAATCAGCGCGGCGGAGGTTTCATCACAAGAAGTTTCAATCCCCAGAACAATCATCAGCGGCTCCTGCCGGTGCGTTTTTTCTGAACAATCAGGTCAAATTCGGGCGGACGGGACTCTACCTGGAAAATCTGAAGCTCCGTATCGATCCGGGCTTTAACCCGCTTGGAATCCCGTCGCCATTCTTTTTGAAAATCAATCACAATCCGGAAATCTTTGGCAACTGCGTCCGCCAGAATCTTTTCCCCGCCTTTAACGCTAAGCTGTGCAGTCGAGGGCAGGGCCACGGCTTCGTAGCCCGGGGAAACATTGATCACTTCGACCGGCACATCCCGGATCACCTTTTCGGCCAGCCGTTGCACATCAAAGAACACATTTACCCGTTCCGGTTTATAGATGCTGAAAAACGCCGGCGAGCGGATAATTTCCTGCTCCTCCCAGAAGGCCAGGTTTACATTTTCATATTTATGTTTTTCCAGATGGACCGCCGTCAGAGTATCAATAAAACTGGCCGGGCCGTCCATCAGAATCGAATCCGGATGAGCCGTTGCGCCCACCCAAATAAAACCGGGCTCCGTCTGAAGCTCGGTATGTATTTTCACCGGCACTTTGCGCCTCACCCGCCGGTCCAACTCGAACAGCAGTTCGTGGGGACGTACAATGGATTTCACCACAATCTGGCTGAGATTGGAGGCAAAATAAACATACTCCGGATGCTCCGGCAGATTGAGCACAAAGTTGCCCGATTCGTCAGACAGGTCAACATCGTAGGTGGGGGTGTTAAAATTGAGCCGGAGCAAATTCAGCCCTTTGCCGGTGAATTCCACCCGCACCTTTTTAGGCGTGGAATATTTCAGGCATATTTCGGGATTATTGATGATCACCCGGAGCGGGATATCCAGGGTATAATCATACACCTGGTTCATTTTTACCAGGGCCCAGAACAGCAGGGCAATAATAAAAATGATCAGTTTAACCCGGAAGTTTTTTTTATCTGCGTTTCGATCCATCATAGAGAGAGTTTCACCTCGTCGCCAACCGTACATCCCAGGGTATCGGCTGCACATCCTTTATTCTGAGCAATTTGCAAATATCCGGAGCTATCCCAGGTTAAGACCAGCTCCCCGGCCGGCACATCTCCAAAGGTGGCGGCAAGATGGCTGAATTTCTGATTGCGCAGGGTTACCATCGGGGCAAACACGCCTCTTTTCTCGGGAAAATCGTTTTGATGCCAATTCAGGATAATATTGCCAAAGTGGTCGATATGAAGCACTTCCAGGCCAAATTCCTTCTCCGAGAGCTGTTGAGGCTGTTTGAGAAACGATTCCAGCTTACGGATCGGTTTCAAATAACGTTGCAGCGATTTGCCTTCTGCCAGCCAGGCGGCCATCGGCGCAAAGACATCCCGCCCGTGGAAGGTGGGACTGACATCTTCAAACTCCTGCATCTGAATTTGGAAGGCCCGGTAGCCTTCCCGCTGGTAAACAAAGCTGAACACCCCGTTATTCGGCCCGACAAAATAGTGCTGGCTGGTCTGGATGACAATTCCCTCCCGCTTGGTTCCCACACCCGGGTCAATAACGGTTACAAAAATGGTCTTCTCCGGGAAATAGTAGTAGCAGGTGTTCAGGCAAAAGGCCGCCTGGCGAATATTGTAAGTTTGGATTTCGTGACTGATATCGATGAGTTGCGCCCCGGGGTTCAGGCCCAGAATCCGGCCTTTCATCGCCGCAACATAGCCATCTTCCGTCCCGAAATCGGTGAGTAAAGCAATAAACGAAGAATTCATGGTTACCCTGTATGTTGATGTCAATTCAATTTATTTCTGGCAGTTTGGGCAGTAGAAAGTGGATCGATTGCCCAAAACAACTTTTCGGATGGGCTCGGCGCACCACCAACAGGGCTGGCCGTGCCGCTGATACACTCTCAGAAAATTCTGATTCTGGCCGCTCTCCCCTTCCACGGTTTGATAAGCGCTGTAGGTCGTGCCGAATTTATCGATTGCCTGATAAAGTATATTTTTGATCGAGCTATATAGCGCCAGAACCTCCCGGCCGCTCAGCGTATCGGTTTTGCGAAACGGGGAAATAAGCGCTTCGAAAAGAATCTCGCTGGCGTAAATGTTGGCGATGTCGGTGAGAGATTGCTGGTCCATCAAAAACAATTTGATATTAGCGCTCCGGGAGGAGAGCAGCCTGCGCAGCTCGCCTAAACGCAATTCCCCGCTAACCGGATCGATACCCAGGTGTTTAAATTCGGGCGGCTGATGATGCAGCCAGATTTTCCCAAAGCGGCGCACATCCTGGTAATAAAGCGCTTTTCCCGAGGCCATCCGGAATTGCAGGTGAATATGCTGCGGATAGTGGGATTTCCCGGCATCCTGCAAAAAAATACCGGACATGCCCAGATGGAATACCGGGTAAATATCCTCGCAGTCAAAGATCAAATACTTGCCTACCCGGGAAATCTCCTTGAGCGATTTACCGGATAGGCGCCGGCTGAAGGCCTCTGCGGTGCAATTTTGGAATAAACTGTCATTACCCGCCTGAACGGATTCAATTCGATCCCCCTGAAAAGCCGACAACAATTGTCGCCGCACCGTTTCTACCTCTGGCAATTCCGGCATCTAAGAAACTCCCTGTCCCGATGAATTCATAAAACCGACCGGCCAATTTAACACCTGGCAGGCCTGAGGTAAAACGCTTTCTTATCTATGTTGATGAGTGGTAAAAAAACCGTCCGGGAACAACAATTCTACAAGATTTCGGTGGGATCAATATCGATTTCGATTTTCACCGGCCATTTACGCACCTCGGGGTTTTCCAGCAATCCCTTGCGCAGAATGCGGCGCACTAACCCCAGGGCCGGGTCTATGCTTCGTTCCTGCTTAATCAGGATTTGATAACGATAGCGGTTGTTGATCCGCGCCAACGGGGCCGGGGCCGGGCCCAGTATTACGAAGCGCTTTTTCGAATTGGCCGACCAGAGAAATTTTGCCACCGATTGAGCGTATCCAAGTACGGCGGCTTCATCCTCGCCGCTGAAGCGAATCAGGACCAGCCGGGAAAAGGGCGGGTATTTGAGCGATTCCCGGGTGGTCAGTTCTTTCTTATAGAATCCCTTAAAATCATGCTGGAGCAAATACTGAAAGATGAAATGATTGGGGTCGAAGGTCTGGATCACCACTTCCCCGCTGCTGGCGCCCCGCCCGGCCCTGCCGGAGGCCTGAACCAGCATCTGGAAGACCTTCTCCGAAGCCCGGAAATCCGGGAAATGCAGGCCCTGGTCGGCGTTGATCACCCCCACCAGGGTTACCCGGCTAAAATCCAGCCCCTTGGCGATCATCTTGGTGCCGATTAAAAAATCCGCCTCATAATTACGAAATTTTTCCAAAAGGCGGGCGTGGCCCTGCTTGCCTTTAGTGGTATCCTGATCCATGCGCAGGATGCGGGCGTGCGGGAAGCGCTCCTTCGCCTCTTCCTCAATCTTCTGGGTGCCGATGCCCTTGTAAAGCACATCAAACCCCTTGCACTCCGGGCAAAAATCCGGCGCATCGGTCTCGAATCCGCAGTAGTGGCAGCGAATTTTTTTTCCGGCGAAATGATAGGTCAGGGTAATATCGCAATTTTCGCATTTGGCCACATAGCCGCACTCATGGCACTGGATGTAGGGCGAAAAACCGCGCCGGTTGAGGAAAAGCATGGCCTGTTCTTTGCTGAGCAGGCGGGTTTCCAGTTTCAGCAGCAGGCTTTCGCAAATTACCTGGCGCGCCCCGGCTTTGCGCCACTCATCCAGCACATTGACCAGGAATGTGCGCGGCAAATTGCGGGCATGGATACGCTGGGAGAGGTAAAAATATTGGTACTTGCCATTATGGGTGTTATAGAAGCTCTCCATGCTGGGTGTGGCCGATCCCAGCACCACCGGGATATTATTCAGATAAGCGCGGTAGATACCCACATCCCGGGCGTGATAGCGGGGGGCGCTGTCTTGCTGTTTATAGCTGCCCTCATGCTCTTCATCAATGATGATCAGCCCCAGGTTGGCAAAAGGCGCAAAAATCGCCGAACGCGGCCCAATGACAACCTGGTAGCGCCCCTCGCGAATTCGCTGCAGCATTTCCAGGCGCTCCCCGCGGGACAGGCGACTGTGAATTACGCCCACTTTATCTCCGAAGACGTTGCGGAAACGGGCCAGGGTCTGCGGCGTTAACACGATTTCCGGGATCAGTACAATCGTCCCCTGCCCGGCCTCCACCGCTTTGTGGATCAGCTCGATGTAAATCTGGGTTTTACCGCTCCCGGTAATTCCATGCAGCAGAAACACCCGGTGTTGGTGTTGCGCGCCCACAAACGGGGCGGCCTTCTGCACAAACTCTTCCTGCTCATCAGTCAACTCCAGGTCTTTGATGAGCTCTTCCTCGTACACCACGGCCAATTCCCGGGGAACTTCTTTTTCGGTGCGGCTCAGCACCCCTTCTTTCACCAGGCGATTGATCAATTCGTCCGAAAAACGATGTTGCTTTACTGCCGCTTTCTCTAAGGGCTTTTCCTGCAACAGCCGGATCAGTTCCCGGGCCCGAACATAGCGTTTGGAACCATCCTCCCGGTATTTCTCCAGCGCGGCATCAGACCACCTGTCCGCCGGAACAGCGCTCAGGATGGTCACACTCCGGAAAACATTACGTTTGCGGGGCGGGGCGTATCGTTTTTCAATCAGTCCCCGCTCAGACAACCGGTTAAGCGCATACATGATCCCCTTCTTCTCCAACTGCCGGGATAGTTTTTCGACGCTGATCC
>JAJRYW010000662.1 GCA_024275555.1 Calditrichota bacterium
AGTGCGAAGGGAGCAATAAAGCTGGTCAGATTGCTGCTTCCTGGTATCGGGAGCGGGGTCCAGCTATTGCCGTGATCATAAGATTTCCGGATACTGAGATTCTGCAATGAGCCGTACATCCGGTTCACATCGACCGGATCGAGGGCCGTCCAGGCTCCGTCGCCGCCGATCACCCGCCGCCAGCCGACGCTGCCTTCATAAATTGCCGTGGCGTTATCCTGCATCCCTCCAATCGAGAGCAGCGAATCCAGCGGCGAACTGCTGAAGCCGTTGTAAAACTGGGTGGTCTGGTACCCCCCGTTGCGGCCTTCGAAGGTTTCCCCGCCGTCGGTGCTGCGGAACACGCCGCCGTCGGTGCCAAAGTAGATGATGTCCGGATTGGCAGGATGGTAAACAATAAAGTGATGATCCGCGTGCGAGTAGTTGGGCGGTCCTTCCGGCCCCCCGGGCGGAACGTTGCCAAAATACCAGCGCCACCAGTCGGTCTTCCGGATCAAATTGCTCCCCCCGTTGATGGATTTGAAGATATCTATCCCGGCGGCAATAATCAAATTCGGATCGGTGGGATGCACGCCTACTAAATGGGCAAACCAGCCCTGGTAGGTCGCATAATCAAGCGTGTTCACAGTGGTCCAGCTATCCCCGCCGTCGGTTGTCTTGACCAGCCAGGTGCCGGCGCCGGCGCTGCTCCCGTTGCCAATGCTGGCATAGATAATCCGGGGATTGGCCTGGTGAATGGAGAGGTACACTTTACCGCCAAAGGAGGGCGGCAGGCCGTTGGTCAATTTCTGCCAATTCTGCCCGCCGTCGACGGTGCGGTAAATTCCCTTTCCGCTGCTGCCCAGGTTGCCGCAGCCGACATACACCGTATTGGTGTCCACCGGGTTGATGACCAGGTGCATGGCCATGATGACCGAGTGAACCCGGTTCCAGGTTGCCCCGGCGTCGCCGGATTTGTAAACGCCCTCGGTTGTCGCCGCCCAGACGGTATTGGGATTCAAGGGATTTATGACCACGGACCAGACCCCGCGATTCTGCTGATAGCTCCAGTCCAGGCTCTTTGTCCAGGTCTGTCCGCCATCCGTGGTCTTTAGAATGCCGATGCCGTAGCTGCCCCGGGTGGTGCGCACTGCCAGCCCGCCGATGGAGTTGCCGTAATTGTAGGTTTCTCCTGTGCCGATGTAAATCGTATTCGAGTCGTTCGGCGCAAAAGCAATAGAACTGACCCCCAGCACCGGATGTCCGACAGGCACATGTTCCCAGGCGTCGGCCCCGACGCCCCCGCTGTAACTGCGCCACAGTCCGCCCCCGGCAGACCCGGCATAAATCGTATTGGGGTTTTGCGGATTGAAGGCAATCGCCAGGGTGCGCCCGCCGATGTTGTGCGGGCCAATTGGCCGCCAGGCGTCGCTGCGTTTGTCAAGCGCATCGGGGAGATTTTGCCTGGCGTATTGATAAGCGCGGTAGTAGGCGCCCACGGGGATGTCCTTGTTCGGGTAGGCCCGCTGCATATTCCATTGCTGCAGCGCCTGCATGGCCCCGGATGTTTTCGGTTTGATTTCCGATGCATCGTTCCAAAACCACAGCGCAACTCCGCCGATCAGCACGGTTGCCGCCAGGGCGCAGATTAGTCCCACAATCCATTTCTTCATAATTTTCTCCTTTGCTAAAAAAGCATTCAGGGGGTGATAAGAGACCCTGCGGCCCGGTAAACCGTCGTAAAGACAGTGCTCGCTTCGGTGAATCATTCGGGTTAAGAAGTGCAGAAAAAGACAGGTGGTTGGTTAATCGACGCGGGCGCGGCTCTGCTAAATCAAGGTCACCTCGTAGCGGATCACTTTTGCTGTCTCCGTATCAAAAATAACAAACGATGAACCGCCGGTCAGTTCGCCCATAATTTCCCCGGGATTAATCCTGAGCGTCTGGCCGTCGTAGGCAACCTCATATTTATGATTGTGCCCGTAGCAGACCACGTCGTAGGCGTCGGAAACAGCCAGCATCCGGCCGATGGTGTCATAGTGGGTCACGGCAAACTGTTTCCCGTCGATGAGTAAATCCGCTACTTCCCCGTGCAGGTGAATATGCGGATAGCTGTCGGCGGCCTGGGTTAAGCGGAACAAATCGCCGTCATTATTGCCAAAGACGATATGGATGGTTTTGGAAAATCCCCGGCCCAGATCGTGCATAATAAACGGCGAGCAGAGATCGCCGCAGCAGATCAGTTTATCCGCTTCCCGAAGCTGTTCCAGGGCTTTCTGCAGCATGGCCCGGTGGTCATGGATGTCGGATATGATGGCAATCTTCATCGCAGTCTCCCGGTAAATCGCTTGAGTATGCGCGGATAAATTAGTCATTCGGAGCCGTTTCCGCAACCCCTGATCAGCGATTCTTTCCGGAGCGGAAAACTGCTTGACAAAATCATCAGAACCGCTATATTAGGAGCAGGAACCGGAATGCTCCAAGCCAGCCCGCAAGGGATCATTACTGAGGGCCGGGTTCCCGGGGAGGAGAAGGTGTTCAACAAGGAGGCTTTATTATGTATACAATTCACGCTAATCCCGCCAGGCGCCGGCTTTCCGTGGTTATCCGCCATGTATACGATGCTGAAGACCTGAAAAGTATTCTTTTCCAGTTGGAGGGGCAAATTCCCGGGATGGGAGAGGCCTGGACAGCGGCGCTGGATTTGCGCGGTATGCAGGTGTTGCCTCAAAAATATCTCCCTTATCTCAAGCGGCTCCAATGGCTGCTGGTAGACGGCGGCGCGGTCCGTATCGCTGTCCTGCTGGACAATATTGTGCTCAAGATGCAGTTCCAGCGGATCAGTTGGGAGACCGGCTGCGGGGAGATCCTTTCTCAGTTTACCGAGGAGCAGCCCTGGAAGTTCTTTTTAGCCGCTCCGCCAACCGTCAAACGCCCCGGCGATCGCGATCGCGATCGCTGAACCACCATATCACGCCCTTTTCCCATAGATTGGCGACAATTGAAAAAAATGTCCGCCAAGTTTGCGTTAGCTCACATCGATCCTGTTAAATCAGAGCTTTCTTATCCATAAATATTTCGCATTTACCGGGCGTTCCTGCAAGAGGGCCTGATGTGACATTTTAATCATCAAACACCAAATGAAGTAGAGGCGGTAATGAGTACTACTTCCAGTTCCTTGACGTTTTTTTGCGAGATGTGTAATCAACCTATAGAGCGGAACACCTGCTCCCTGCACGGGATCGACTTTGTCACCATCAAAAAGATTTCCGATCTTCCCCAGGCCGACCGGGGAAAGGTGAAGAAAATTCCGCCCAAGAGCAGCAGCCTGGTCCCGGCAAAACCGGAAAACAAGCCGGCAGTGGAAAGATCGGGACAAGACTATGAGCCTGCGCCCCCCTCAACCGGCAAGCCGGCTTCCCTGCCGGAGCCAAAGGGGGTTCGCTCACGCAAAAACCCCACCTTGCCCAGAATTGAGTTTAACACCCCGGCAACCGAGACTCCCGAACCGGTGGAGGACGCCGAGGTGATTTTTCCGATCGAGATCGAGGAAGAAGGGCAACCGAAGGCCGCCGGTTTTCCGGACGCTTCCTCCCCGGACAGCCAGGCAGGTTACTACCAAACTCGCGCACCCAAATTTACCCGGGCAGCGCCAAAGACTCCCCCCAAAAAACGTTCCCGGCTCACTCCCTCCTTGTTGCTGGTGTTTTTGTTGATCATTACCGCCAGCGCCGTGGGCTATTTTGTGATCAAACAAAACTCACATAGCCCGGGAATGATCTACGCCCGGGCGGAAAAGCTGCTTAGCCAGGGAAAATCCCCGGAAGCTCAACAGCTCTACAACGAGTTTTTAGATCGCTATCCCGATGATGTCTTAGCGCCGATCGTACAGAGCAAAATAGAACACCTGGAGCAAGCACCGCCGAAAACTGACGCCCCCGGGAATGATGAAAAACATTTATCCGCATTGCTGGATAACGCCCAGCAAGCGCTTCGGGAGGGACGCTATACCAGCCCGCCGGACAACAATGTGCTGTACTACACCAACAAGGTGCTGGAGATTAACCCCCGGCACCCCGGGGCCCGGATGCTCCGGGAAAAATTGTTTGTTCATTTTCAAAACGAAGCACAGGCGGCCCTGGATCAGGAACAGTATAATAAAGCTATCACTTATTACCAGACCCAACTGGAGATCAAACCGGGCGACCCGGAGGTGATCAACCTCATTCACGAGGCGCTTACCCGCAAGGGCCAGACGATCCGCCGCTGAGCGGATTTGAAAATCAAGAAAAGTCGTTTGCATTCCGGGATTCCGCTTTCTATATTTATAATTCGTTTTTATAAACACAGGAGCTATTTAATGTCAGCCAAGACTCAAAATATTAATGAAATTTTAGACATTGCGGAAAATTTGTATGAGGCGGCCATGGTGATCGCCAAGCGCGCCCGGCAAATCAACGAAGAACTTTATCAAAAGAAACGCGACCGCCAGATTCTGGAAGAACTCGACGGCGGCTTCGAAGAAGAGTTGCTCCACGCCGATGTGGAAGAGCAGGATACCAAAACGATTGAAGAGGATGAGGAAAATCCGGTGATTGTAGCACAGAAGGAATTTCTGGAAAGACAACTCGAGTTTAACTACGAAGCCGGCAGGCGACAAGCCTCAAACTGATTATTACCTTCAAAACCCCGTTTCGGCGGGGTTTTTCTTTTCCTGGACTTTACTCCACACATTGTTTCCCGGGTGAGCGGTGAGAGAAATGCAGTTCTCAATTGCCCTGTACGCATTCGGTTGGTCTATAACTCATTTCAGCAATACAAAAATTCAGCGAAAGCATCAATACCAGAGAACCTGAGTAGTCACAAGTTTTTTCCTCCTGCACAAGCCGCAACAAAGTTCTTTTTTCAACACAAACGCCGCGCCAATGCGGAATGTGACTTTAGTTACCAAAAAAGTATTGTGTTTGTCGTATACTTGCAATAGATCGGTGTTGTGAATATGTTTAACGGAGCCATACCAACTAAAAACATTCCTGAAGCAACTTAATTACAAACCAGTCGTTCAAGCGCGAACCCTGCTGTGGGTTTAAAGGAAATCAATCCATCTATCAAAGGAGGAAACGGCAATGCCGAGAAAGATCGGATTCCACCGGAATTGGCCAATCTGCACAACCGCCATCTTATACGCCTTTTTCACCCTGATCCCGGTCATCCCGCTGGCAGCCAAAACACCGGGGCCTTCCGCATCTGCCGAAGCTCAAGAGTCGTCGGAACTGGAATCAACCGTCATCAGGATTTTCCGGGAAAACTGCACCCTGGCCGGATGCCACAGCGGGAGCACTCCTATGATGGGCCTGAAGCTTACCGAAGACGAATTTTACGCCCGCACCGTCAACCAGCCCAGCCTGGAAATGCCCGCCATGATGCGGGTGAAACCGGGCGAGCCGGATAACAGCTACCTGGTCAAAAAAATCATCGGGGCGGAAGGAATTATCGGCTCACGGATGCCCTTTGGCAGAGACCCGCTGACCAGCGAGGAGGTTGCCGCCGTGGTAGATTGGATTAAAAATATGAAACAGGTCGATACGGACCGGCTCCGGGCAAAAACGGAAGACCCACTGACGCCCTTCAACGCCTGGAAAGTGATCAATTTGCCCACCAGCCGCATGGTCGATAAAGGCAACTGGCTTTTTCTGATCAGCCACCGTTTCCTCCCTCCCCTGGACGCCGGTTACGACGCTTTTTACGGCTTAGACGGCTCGGGCATTATTTTCCTGAATATGGGCTACGCCGTTTCCGACCGTCTTTTCATCAACCTGGGCCGCAGCAACGCCGAGGATGATGTCGAATTTAATATTAAATACGGCCTGAAGCAGCAATTTCCCTCGGATAAGCTGCCGATAGCCGCGGCGGCTCAACTCTCGGTGAACTGGATTACCGAAAAGAAAGGCGATCAAAAACGGCTCCGTTCCGAAGCGTTTAAAGTCAGCGGCCAGCTTATTTTTTCCAGCCAGCCTTACCCGGGGATCGGTATTAACGTAGTTCCGGGAATTTTATTCAATCCGGACAGCGAAATTGATTCCGAAGACCCGCTGCTGACCCTGGGCCTGGGCGGGCGGGCCCACCTCTGGAAATCGATATCGCTGATTGGCGAATGGGCGCCCATTTTTTCCGGATTTACCCTGACCAGCACCTCCGGGGAGTTCAACCGTTTTGACTCCTGGGGAGCGGGCGTGGAGTTATCGGTAGGCGGACACGCCTTTCATATTCTGGTCAGCAACTCGGTGGGGTTAACCACAGATCAGTATATGCGCGGCGGCAGCCTGGATATCCGCGATTGGGATATGCGCCTGGGATTTAATATTTTCAGACCGTTACAGTTCTAAGGAGGAAATTCATGCAATCAAAAAGTAAGTTTAAAATGATAAAAAATATTGTGATCAGCGCAGCGATGATGCTGTTTATTTTCGGCTGCGAACGCGCTGCCCCGGTGCAAAATCAGCCCATCGAGGTCACCCTAACCAGTATCCAGGCCAATGTGTTTGATCTTAATTGTGCCGTGTCCGGCTGTCACCTGGGAAGTTCCGCCCCCCTGGGACTGGACCTCAGTGAAGGAAATGCGTTTGGGAGTTTAGTAAATGTGCCCAGCGGCGAGGTTCCCGCGCTGATGCGGGTGTTGCCCGGCGATCCCGAGAACAGCTACCTGGTGCACAAAATCGAAGGGCGGCCCACCATCATCGGCGACCGGATGCCCCGCGGCCGGCCCGACCCGCTGACGTCGGAAGAAATTCAGGCCGTCCGCGACTGGATTGCCGCGGGCGCCAAAGACAATTAAGTGTAAAGATTACACCCCCGGATTTAACCGGTGTGGGTTTAAGTCACAGGTCAAATTGAGTCATCATCACTAAAAATTGAAAAGGATGTACAAATGAAATATAATCAGGTTTTCTATAGTTTGTTGGGGATGCTTCTCCTCCTACCCCTTATCCTGTTTAGCCGGGAATCTGCTGCCCAGGCGGCTAAAGGAAAGGGCGAAGATGTTCAGGTCATCGTAATCCGCCCGGTGAAAAACGAGATGAAATATGAGACGACTGAATTCACCGTCAAAGCCGGAACGAAGGTGAAACTAATTATGGAAAATGTTGCCGATATTGAAGCCATGCAGCATAATGTGGTCATCCTGAAGCCCGGATCAAATATTCAGGAAGTGGGCATGGCGGCGATTACGGCCGGGGAAAGCAAAGGCTATATTCCGGAACACCAGGCGGTGATGTTTTATACCGCCATCGCCCAAGCCGGAGAAAAGACCGAGGTGGAGTTTATCGCGCCTCCTCCCGGGGACTATCCCTACCTCTGTTCCTTTCCCGGGCATTTTGCGCTGATGAAGGGAGTTATGCACTCGGTTGAATAAACCGGAGAATATATTAAATATGTTGTTGTCCAAATATGGCAAACAAACACAACTTTCAACCTTAGCTATTAATGATGGAGTTGTTACTTGGCTAAAAACTAACAGGGTAAAACAAGTGAATATCCCCTAAAAAGTTTCATACTGGGTAATAGAGGAAAGATGATTTTTTTTAGAAGCATATTGTATATTTAGAAATAGCCACTTACATTCTACAAGTATAATTGATGACCATGAAATGCAACTCCTGCTTTTATTTAACGTTTAATATTTCACACCGACAATATTAATTTCATGACTAATACTATTTTAATGATTGAGGTGTGTTTTGCCTACTAAGGATGAAAAAAAAGACAGGCTAGATTCTGTCACCTGCACAATTGTTCATGAACTTGGGAAGGTAGGACTCTTCCATTATAACAAATTGACCTATTTATTTGAGTATTTATTCATTAAGAATTTTGCTATGAGGTATACAGGCGAATTATTTGTTCGCATTGACCATGGCCCAATTGTTAGTAATTATAAACAGCAAATCATTCAACTAACTAAAACAGACGTCTTAAGTACAGATATTTCTCTTTTGAAAAGAAACCGATATGTAGATGATTTTAAATTCAGGAAAATTTTGGTTTTTGCAGGTACAAATATTAATAATAAATTAATAAAAGCAGATATGGTTTACTCTTTTTTGCTTAAGGTCCTCGATAAATATGCCCATCTCTCAACTACTGCTTTAGAAGAAGTTGTTTATCAGACTCCGCCAATGGTTAAATATTTAGAACAGGTGAAGGCTGGTATACGCCAAGAAAAGGGGAAATATGTACTGAAAGACTGTGTAAAGATTCGCTCAGACAATCCGCAAATCCAGGGCAGGAAAATAGCATTACAACACATCTTAAAACATCCTCATATAGATTATGAAAATCAGAAGAAGATTGCTAAAGAGATGGAGTTCCTCGAGAAGCTACGACCTACGCTATGACGTCATCCTGGAAGAAACAATTACGAAAAATACAGACTCCTCAGCCCCGAGAAGTTTGGTGGGCAGAAGATTCTGAAATTCGTTTACATGATGCAGGTCGTGATCCTAAACGATCTCGACCTGTGTTGATTGTCTGTGGTGATCAAGTAAAAAATGACTTATCAATTGTGGTCAATGTTATTCCACTCACGACTTCTCGTAAATCAGATCGGCTTGTCATGCCAATAGTAAACGGCTATGAAGAAGTAGTTGATGGATTTGAGCCTAAAAAGACATCCCGTGTAGCTGTCCAATTTTACCAACCAATTTATAGAAAATATCTCAGCAATTATTGTGGCAGGATTGACCACGCTTGCTACGAAGCAGTAAAAAACCTCCTTTGTCATGGCTTAATCGGGTTCAATGATTTTGATATTTAACACTACTTCTTTCTTGGTAACTTGTCAATGAGTATTATTGAACCGCTATTCCACCGTGATCAGCGGTATGAGCTTTTCCAGGGTTTTGGGCCCGATTCCCCGCACCTTTTCCAACTCCTTTTTGGCTTTAAAGGGGCCGTTCGCATCGCGATAGGCGATAATGCGCGCCGCCGTTTTTGGCCCGATGCGCGGCAGCCGGCAAAGCTCTTCTGCGGAAGCCGTGTTGATGTTGATGGACAACGGTGCGGCTTCCTGAAGTCGGGATGCGGCGGAAGGGATACTAACCCGTCCTGTCTGCACCGCCTTTGCCGGTCTTTCTCCCGGAGCGGCTTGGTCGGCGCGCTCCCCAAGCCTGGCCAGGCTATCCAGGCTGTCGGCCTTCTGCTGAAACGCCTTTTCAAAAGCGGTAAAATCGGCGGGGGTGGAGGGGTAGAGCCAGTTGTCTAACCAATGGTAAACCACAACTGCCTGGAAAAAAACCAGAAAAACAATCATCGCTTTTTGTTGGGCGGCGGTCAGGTGCATGGCGCTAAAATAAGTTCGAGTGACTGTTTTCTATTCGATGCGTTTTTATGAATATTGATTTTATTGAAGTTAACAAGACAGTGACTGCGCTTTTTACAGCGACCGCCGGCTTAGTCCTTATGTAATCCAACTCTCATCAACTACAAGTAAATTTGCGGTATTTGTTTTGGGGGGCAAAACCGCTCTTTCGGCAAATACTGCAAGTTTACCAAACTTTTTATCTTGTCTCAGGCGATATTTCTCTAATTTCACCAGGTGGTGGAAACATATCCGGAATTTATAAGCATTGGATCGTTGGTAATGATTTCCAAGTTCTTAGAATAGGCAGTTCCGGCAATTATTCTGTCATGTAACTCCGGTATATCCTCAATTTCGAAACTTTTATGGATTATTTCTTCTGTGAGTGGTTCAATCTCAACCGTCGAATATCCCTGGCAATAATCTTTTGCTTCATTCAGGTTCGTTTCAATTTTATGCTTCTCCGATAAATAGCCAATTTCCGCTAAAACCATCGCCGGGATTAATATTTGCACATTTCCCTTCTCCGCATTTTCATAGATAGCTTTAGCATTCTTTCCCATTTTTCGTTTCTCGAGCCGCAAAACGAACGCCATTGTATCGGTTACATAACTACTGTTCACGGGGATATAGCTCTTTATAATCAGCAAATTCTTCTTCTAAATGGGTCAACGAAATATTATTGAGATCAGTCAATTCCTGCGCGAATTTTTTCTCGAACGACTTTCCCCTGATTTTCTTATACTTCTTTGCTTTTATGAATTGTATGAAATCCAGCACTTCCATGAGTACATCTGTTGACATTTCTTTCGTTTCTTCGATGATCAATTTTCCCAATTCAGCTTTACTCATTGTTTTTGCCGTTCTCTTTTTGTTTCTATCATTCTCTTTATCCTGAAGTTTAAGAGGAGTTGGTAAAAAATGCAAGATAGAAAAGATGCGATCCAAACAATTCTGTTCAGAGGGAACTCTGTTGGAGGCAACGTGTGCGAAAGCGTTCAGATATTCAACGCTTCTTTGAATTTCTGGAAGAAGCTCTTTCCCTTTTTGGGCGGCTGCATGTTTTCCATTTCGGAAAGCTCCTGGAGCAGCTCTTTTTCCCTGGGATTCAATTTGGTCGGCACCCAGACTTTTACCTGCACCAGCAAATCGCCCTTTTGGTACGATTGCAGTTCCGGCAATCCTTTCCCGCGCAGGCGGAAGACTTTACCCGGCTGGGTTCCCGGATGCACGTGGATGCGCACTTGCTGATAGCGATTGGTATCTTCCGGGGGGAGTTCCTTCCCGTCTTTATCCACCGCCAGGGTGGGAATATCCTTTTCCACCCCCAACGCCAATTCCGGAAAACTCAAGTAGAGGTCGTAGATAACATCATTACCATGCCGCACAAAAAGCGGGTGCTCTTTTTCTTCAATGACCACATGCAGGTCGCCGCTGGGTCCTCCCCGGGGGCCCACATCGCCTTTTTCGCGCACTGTCAGGTAGTTGCCGGTTGCCACGCCGGCGGGGATTTTCACTTCGACCATTTCCTCGCCGCGAACACGGCCATCGCCCCGGCAGGTTGAACAAGGATTGGTAATAATCCTTCCGGCGCCCCGGCATTGCGGACAAGTGCTGACATTGACAAACTGACCAAAAATTGATCGCGACACCTGGCGTACTTCCCCGCGTCCCTGGCAGGTTGGGCAGGTGGAGGGCTGTGCGCCGCTTTTAAGCCCGCTGCCGCGGCACTCATCGCAACGCACCAGCTTGACGATTTTCAATTTTTTGGTTACCCCGGCAGCGATCTCCTCCAGGGACAACTGAAGCGTTACCTGGAGATCCCGGCCGGCTTCCTGACGCGGGCCGCCTCGGCGCCGGCCGCCGCCAAAAATATCGCCAAAGCCAAATCCTTCCTGCATAAAAATTCGCAGGGCGTCGGAAAGATCAAAGTGGGAAAAGTCAAAATCGCCCACCCCGCTGCCCACACCCTCGTGGCCAAAGCGGTCGTAGCGCTGCCGTTTTTCGGCGTGGCTGAGAATCTCGTATGCTTCGGCAACTTCTTTAAACTTTTCCTCAGCATCTTTATTGCCCTGGTTCTGGTCAGGGTGATACTTCATGGCCAATTTGCGGTAGGCTGCTTTTATTTCATCCTGGGAGGCTTCGCGGGAAACTCCCAGAACTTCATAATAATCCCTTTTGGTTGCCATTGATGTTCATTCTCCAAAATCCTGTATCGCTCATGCTGTTCTCACCTCAGTACAGCAACAGCTTTTACTCATGTAATTGATTAATTTTTTCCGTGAGCGTCGGTGAGGGCTCTGGCGGTAAAATCCACCAGCGACACCATTTTGCTGTAGTTAATCCGGGTAGGACCGATGACTCCCAACACTCCGGAAACACCCCCGATCCGGTACCTGGCGGAGATAATGCTGCAATGTTTCATTTTTTGCTCGCGGATTTCTTCGCCGATTTTTATCGAAAGGGGCTCGGATTGATCATCTTCCATTAAGTGCACAACAATTTTGCGCGTTTCCAGCATTTCCACGACCGATGACACCGTTTCCGGGTCGGTAAAATCGGGTTGCTGCATAATATAGTGGGCGCCCATGTAATATAGTTCGGAATCGGCGTCAAAATGGAATAAGCGGTCCGCCCGGCGCACCAGCATGGAGATCAGTCCGCTCTCCTCGTTATAGAGATCCCGAACAATCTCAGGGAATTTTTGCCGGATTTGGGAAATCTTTCGCCCGTAGAGACGTTCATTCAAAATCTGGCTGACCAGGGTGAGTTTATCCCGGGAAACCAGGGCGGGCGCTTCCAGGGTAATGGTTTTCACAAAGCCGGATTGGATGGAGATAATCATCAGCAGTTTGTCCGAGGTCAGGTTGATTAACTCCAGGCGCTCGAACCGTCCTTCTTCCACCCGGGGAGAAACCATGACGCCCAACTGGTGGGATAAGTGCGAGAGCAGATGAGTAACGGCTTTCAGGATATCCCCTACTTCATCCACGGATTTACGGATCGACTCTAAAATGCTTTCCCGCTCTTCCCCGCTCAGGCGGGCTTTTTTCATCAGGTTGTCGACATAGGTGCGGTAGCCCCGGGTTTTGGGCACCCGCCCGGCCGAAGTGTGCGGCTGGTAGATGTAGCCTTTCTGCTCCAGGCTGGCCAGGGTGTTCCGGATGGTCGCCGGACTCATCCCCAGGCAGCTCTTCCGGGCAATCAGCGCGGAACTCACCGGCGCCGCCGTATCGATATAGCGGCGAACCACTTCATGTAATACTATTTTTTCTCGTTGTGTCAGCATTTCAGTTCCCATCGCAAACCGAAAAAATATACTGTTTACGATTGAGTGTCAAGTTAAAATTCCCGCTTCCGGACTGTTACACCACCGCCGGCCCGGAGCGGTTCCCGGGGAGATCAGTTTACCGGCAGCCAGTAGCTGACCTTTAAAGCAAAAAAATGATCCCCCTCTTCGCTTACCGTATCCCATATTGACCGGCCTTTTACCACGGCCCCGCTATTGTCTTCGTTGAAGCGGTTTTGCTGCCAGACCAGGAACAAGGTGCTGCCGGGCAGCCACTCCCAGCGCAAAACCATATTGCTCCGGAAGGAGTGGATCAGGAAATCCGGCCGATCAAAGGTAAAGGAATTTTGCCCGTCCTGCACCTGGTATTTGCTTTCGTCTAATTTAATAATTGAACGGCCTTCCCGGTCGTAGTAGCGCAGCCGGTCGGTTTGCGGTCTGAGCAGTTCTCCGAAATTATAGAATCGCCCGCTGGCGGCAAACGGCTCGGCGTATAATTCCAGGGTCAAATCCGGGGTGAGGGCAAAGTTGAGCCGCAGGCGCGCCGAGAGCGTCTTGCGATCTACGGTTGAAAAAATGTAGCGATTCCGGAAAGTCTCTTCCCGGCCCCCGCTGACAGCGCTGACGTACTGACGGGTCTCCACATTCCGCTCGAAAAAGGGGTTGATGATAAACTGCCAGCGGTTGGCCAGGCGAAAGGAGACCCAGGGGCTTACCCGGAATCCCCAGGCGGCCAGATCATCCCGGAAATATTCGGCGCGGATGTTCCAGAGAAGCTGCGAGGCAAAATTATTGCTCAGGCTCCATTCCACCCACCAGCTATTGGCCGTGCTCATCAGCGGGCCGCCCCGGGTAAGGTTATCGCTTAAACTCCGGAGCGCATATCCGAACTCGCTGCGGAGCCGCCAAAAATTCTTAAACACCAGTTGTCCTTACAGCCGGGAGCGCAGGAACTGGCGCACTCCTCCGTAATTCCACCCGCTCGAAACAGCAGCATTGACGCTGTAGCTATAGTAGCGAGAGCCCGGTTTATTTTCCCGGTAGATCAGGCGGCCGAACAGGTACAGGTCGTCGGCGCTGCGCAGGCGGCCGATGTCGTTCAGCTCAAAATTGGGAGATTCGGCGCTGCCGCCAAACCGCCACAGCCAGTGCCGTCCGCTATTTTTGCGAAGCTGCAGGGAGGCGGTGTAGCCGGCCAGGGAAGTGCGCGAGGAATCCAGGTGCACATAGTCCGCATCGGGGCGCTGGAAGTAATGAGCGCTGGAATTTTGCACCGAAGCAATGGCGTTGGAATCCCCTTCGATATAGCTGAAACCCAGGTAGCCGCTTAGCTCGTAGTCGCCCCCGTTAAAGCGCAAATTCCAGTCGCCGCCGCCGCTGTAAGCCTGGCGGTTAAGGGTTTCGGCCAGTTTTTCGCCGGGGGTCACATCGCGGCGCAGCCCGGTAAGGATAACCCCGACAGTGGAGACGTCCGGGCCGAATTCCTTTTGCAGCCGCACCACGCCGTAGCCGGTCAGCGGTTCCACCAGCTCCCGCCCGGCGGTTTGCTGGGAATCGGAAACCGTGGCGGCGTACTCTTTGCCGGTTAGGGCTGTCAAGGCCCCGACGGAGAGGCCGGAGTTGAGCCGGCCGGTCACCTTAGCGGCCCCCAGGATGGTGGTGTTTTGGGGCTGATCCACAAAATCACCGGCGGCAAAACCATGCGGGGCGGCCCCGATTCGCCGGGAGTAAAAATAGCCCGGCCCGCCTCCGCGCAGTAATTGAGCGCCTTCCGTGAAAAAAGGGCGCCGCTCATCAAAAAACGTTTCGAAGGCGGTAAGGTTCACCTCGGCGGGGTCTGCTTCCACCTGGCCAAAATCCGGGTTGACCGCTCCATCCAGGGTCAGGTTCGGCCCCAGGCCCATCTTCAGGTCTAATCCGGCCCGGAAATCCAGCCGGCGCTGATCATAAAAAGGGTTGTTCCGGTTGGAAGTGTTGTCGATGGTGGCTTCCGTTGCGCTGTAAGGCAGCAACTCCAGCCGCCGCGACGGCTTGACGCCCTGAATACCAACCAGACGCCCAAATCGCGAAGACCAGCCGGTTTCGTTCTTGGGAATATAAATCCAGTAGGCGTCCTCATTATAATAGGGAGTCCAACGGTTGATATTCAACCCCCATTCCTGAACCGGTTTTCCGTTGAAACGCAGTTGCGAAAAAGGAATGCGAATCTCGGCCGTCCACCCGGTGGAATCGATATGGGTTTTGGCTTCCCAGACCGGGTCAAAAGAATAGTCGCGGCGAAACTCGCTGTCGGCGGGATGGTAGTAATCCACCCGCACCCCGGTGGCGGTTACCCCAAAGCTGTAGGCGGTGCGGCGGTCCAGGTAGGTGTCCAGGGAGATGATAATCCGCTCGGAGTTCAGCACGGCGTCGCGCCGGCTGACCAGGGCGATGATCCGGCTGGGATCATCCGCGGACATGCGCGCCCCGATGTAGAGAGCATGGTCGTCATACAAAAATCCCACCCGGGTCTCCAGGCGTGAAGGTTCGCCCTCGTGCGGGTCGGCCTGCCGAAATTCGGTTACAAACTGGGTGTTCTGCCAGGCCGCCTCATTCAAATAACCATCTATATGAAGGCTATGGCTGGGAATCCGTTGTGCGGTTACTTGCCCTGGAAGCGGAGAAGGGTTATCTTTGGCCGGCAGGGAATAAAAAGGCAGCAAGAGCAGAAACAGCAGAAACAGCAGGGATGAGCGCTGCAACGGCCAGTTGAACGGACTGCTGCATTGACTATGCCACATATTCATCAGTTGACGCCCTATACGGTTTGCTAAGCAGGAAAGATAAGCGATACTTCTTTGGGAAGGAATATGAATATTTATTTTTGTAATCCGATTTTTCACCTGCCGCCTCTGAAGCAATTCGTGCTGCTATGGGGTTTGATGCTCATCCCGGCCCTGGGTTTTGCCCAGGGCAATCCGCAACCTTTTTCGATTGTTTCTATTGGAATCGGCTATAATCCCCCTATGCTGAAATATGATTTAAACGAATTTTGGGAAGCCGGCGCCGGGGGACAGTTCCTGATCGAAACACCCTTTTATTGGGGAATTGCCGGGGTTGCGGTGCAGGCCGCGCCGTTTCGGGGAAGGTCTGCGGCGTTTCCGGATTACCTTATGGTGGAAGCGCTGTTGAACTGGGGGCCGGAGCTCCGTTTACAGCGCACCCTTTTCCTGCGGGCGGCGCTGCAAAGCGGGGTCAGCTACTGGCGCTTTGAAGAGAACCAGGCCTACGCCGGATTGGGCAACGTCTGGGAGAGCGAGTTTCAGGCCGGCGTGCTGCTGGCCGTTTCTGCTGCGCCGCTATCCGATTGGCGGATCGATGTGCGTTTGCGCCGCACGGTTATTTTTACCCGGAAACAGATTTGGTTTACGGCCCTCCAGGTTTCCCTGGTGCGGAGCTTCTCCACCCCGGCCTGGCTGAAAAAGATTTTGGAATAAGCCCCAGTTCAGCCTCTTCCCCTGTTTCAGCCTCAGCCTCTCTTTCAGCCCTTCTCACAACACCCGCAGCAAAAAAGTTTTCAGGTATTCCCCTTCGGGATGATAGATGTCGACCGGGTGGTCTACAGGCTGGCCGGGGCGGGCCACAATCTGCACCTGGCGGCGGGCCTCGCTGGCTGCTGCAAAGACGATTTGCTGGAACAGCCGCCAATCCACCAGGCCGGAGCAGGAGCAGGTGAGCAGGTATCCCCCCGGGGCAATTTTCTGCATAGCCAGGCGGTTAATATCCTTATATCCCCGCGCTCCTTTTTCCAGATGCGCTTTATTTTTGACAAAAGCGGGCGGATCGAGAACAATTACATCCGGAGCCGTATCCAATCCCCGCAGGAACTCGAATACATTGGCAACCGCAAAATGGTGGTCGTCCGGGGAAATATCGTTCAGTTGAAAATTATCCCGGGCCAGCCCGATGGCCGCTTCGCTGATGTCTACGGAGACGGTGGTTGCGCCGACGGTTGCCCCGGCAAGGCTAAATCCGCCGCTGTAGGAAAAGCAATTCAGCAGGTGCTTTCCGGCGGACACTTCGCGGATCAGGCGGCGGTTGTCGCGTTGATCCAGGAAAAAACCGGTCTTCTGGCCGGTCTTAATATCCACCCAATAGCGAATCTGCTCTTCGATGATTTCCACCCGGTCGGGCAGTTTGTCGTCCGGGGGAAGCGTTTCTCCCGCCACGCCCTCGTGGGTCAGGGCCTGGAGATCGCTGCGGTCCAGCACCGCCCGGGGCATGAGCAACTCTTCCAGAAGCGCCAGAAGTTCCCCGCGCAGCCGGTACATTCCGGCGGTGTTAAACTGCACCACCAGGTAATCCTGGTAGCGGTCGGCAATCAAACCGGGCAGGCGATCCCCTTCCGAATGCACCAATCGATAGGCGTTGGTTCGGGTCTCATCAAACCATTCATGGCGGAGCTGTACCGCCTCGCGTAAACGCTCCCGGAAAAAATCCCGGTTGACCGGCTGGTCCTCAAAGGTAAGCATGCGCACCCGAATCTGAGATTTGGGATTAAAAAATCCTTTTCCCAAAAAACGCATCTGGTAGTCCACTACCGTTATAACATCCCCGGCGGCGGGCTGACCCTCTACCCGGGCGATTGCCCCGGAGAACAACCAGGGATGCCGGTTCCTGAGCGATTTGTCCCGGCCCCGTTTTAGCACCACGATGACGTCGTGGTTTTCCCATGTATCCATAACAAGGTCCTTTCCAATCTTACAATTCGTAAACTGCGCACTTTTTTTTTGCGGCCCTGTCCGCCCGGCAATCCCAACAGTAAATAATCCGGCCGAACTTGCCCGGGCAATGTACCTTCTTTTTTGCCCAACCAAAGACTAAAATCAAAATCATTCCAGGGGCAGAGGGCAAAGAGCAGAGGGCATGGGGCATGGGGCAGAGGGCTAAATTATCCTGCTATATTCATATCCGCATCCCCGGAATCAGGGAGGAATGAAGCGGGACTCCCGGGGGTTGCGCTCAAAATACACATCCGGGTTAGTATCTGAAAATATATGGTATTATATTCCGGTTTGTATAAACCAACGATGAGCAGACAATGACTCGAACCGGTATTCAGATTCTGACGATGTGCTTTATTCTGCTGGTTTCGGCGTGGGCGCCCCTCCCGGCCCAGCCGACCCTCCAGGAGCAAATTTTTTCTGCCCGGGATAAAGTGCTCCCGGCCCTGGTTCACGTGGAACCGGTGATCAATATTTACACCCAGGGCGAGAAACAGCACGCCGTGGTCACCGGCAGCGGGGTGATCTTTTCCCCGGAAGGCTATGTGATTACCAACCACCACGTGGCTTCCAATGCAGAAAAAGTCTGGTGCACCCTCTACAATAAACAGCGCATCACCGCCGAGGTGGTGGGCAGCGACCAGTCCACCGACATCGCGGTGCTGAAACTCAATCTTTCCGAGTTGAGCGATCCCGGGATTCCCTTTGCGGAACTGGGCAACTCCGACAGCCTGGAAGTCGGCCAGATTGTGCTGGCCCTGGGGAGTCCGTTGGGGCTGTCCCGCTCGGTATCCATGGGCGTGGTTAGTTCGATTGACCGCTACTTTCCCGACCAGGGCAATATGATCTCCCCCTTTAACTTATGGATTCAAACCGACGCCGCGATCAACCCCGGCAACAGCGGCGGCCCCCTGATTAACTTGCGGGGAGAGGTGATGGGAATTAACGCCCGGGCAGTCTTTTTTGCCGAAAACCTGGGCTTTGCCATTCCGATCAACCTGGTCAAGGAGGTGGCTGAGGAGATCATCCAGGGCCGCAGCGTGCGGCGCACCTGGATCGGGGTGGAATTCCAGCAGATTAAGGACCTCAAGGAGTATCTCAAACAGCCGGATTTGCAAGGGGTGCTGATTGCCCATGTAGATCAGAAATCGCCGGCGGCCAAAGCAGGGCTGCGCCCGGGCGATGTTTTGCAGAAAATCGGAGATCAACCGGTGCACGCGGATTTTGAAGAGGATTTGCCCACCGTTCGCAAAATTATTGCCGGTTTAGCCCCGGGTCAGACCATCCCCTTTACGATCTGGCGAGACGGTAAACAAAAAACGCTCAAGGTGCACACGGTGCTGGAGCCGTTTGGAGATGAACCGGAATTTGTGGCGGAAGCCTGGGGCATGGTGATCAAAAACTTGAACTGGCATATTTACAATATACAGTCGCTGTCCGATTTTAAGGGCGTCTATATCACCTCGGTCAAGCCGGGCGGCCCGGCGGAACGCTCCAATTTGCGCAGCGGCGATGTGCTTCGCACCATCAATGGCAAGATGATCGTCAACAGCACCGATTTCCAGGCGATTTATGCCGCCCTGCAAAAAACGCCGGAGAAACCCGTCTACCTGGAGATGATCCGCAACGGGCATCCCTACTTTGCCGTGCTGAAGCGCTTCCCGCGCCTGTAACCAACAACCGAAAAGGAATCGATTTAGGCCATGCGTAAAACTATCTTCTTTTGTCTGTCCGTTCTGCTGCCGGTGCTTGTCGCCGCACAGGACGCCAACGAAGTGTTCCGGCAGTTTCGTCCCAAAATCTGCCTGGTTCAGTTCTATAAAAATGTTTCCTCCCAATCTCAAATCGGCTCCTACATCAAAATAAAGCAATACCGGATTGGCGTTATAGTCAGCCCGGAAGGGCTGGTGATGGTCAACAGCGACGTCTATCCGCTTTCGCTGGACATCATTTCCGGCAACGGCGCTTCCTATTCTTCCGGCGAGCCGTCCGATTTCCGGGTAAAGCTCCATGACGGCCGGGAGTATCACGCCGAATTTGTAGGCAAGGATGAGCAGGCCCAGGCAGCTTTTATACGCATCACCAATGAGTTGGAAAGCCCTTTGCCCTTTGTTTCTTTTGTCTCCAGCGAGGTGGTTCGTATTGGCGATCCGGTCTATCTACTGGAATTGCTGGGGGAGAGTTATCAATTTGAGCCGCTGTTTACCCCCTATTCGATCAATGCGATTATAAAGGAGCCGCGCCGGAAGCTGTTGATTACCAACGCGGTGACGGCGCTCTCTGCCGGGGGGCTGATTATCACCCAAAAAGGACAGGCGGTTGGGGTAACCCTGCGCAATGATTTTGATTTCAGCTTTGCCCCGCCCCAGGATTTCGAAGAATTTCGCAAAGATTTCCTGGAAATCGCACCTTCGGAGTGGCTGAGCGGCTTAATCGAAAATCCGCCGGTGCTGGCCAGGTCCGACCACCAGGGTAAATCCTGGCTGGGCATCAATATGCAGGCGCTGACCCCGGAACTGGCCGAGTATTGGGGCGTCGACGCTAAGGGCGGGGTGGTGGTGGACCGGGTTTATCCCAACTCGCCGGCCCAGCGCGGGGGGCTCAAAGTCAAGGATGTGGTGCTGAGAATGAATGATCAGCCCTTGCTGATAAAAAAAGATGAAGAACTGAATCGCTTCCGGGAGATGATCACCCAACATCCGCCCAACTCCGAGATCCAGTTGACTATTTTCCGGGACGGAAAGACCCTGGAGAAGAAGATCAAACTGCTTTCGGCCCCCAAGGCCATCGATCTGGCCGCCAAGTACCAAAGTAAAGAACTGGGCATCGAGGTTCGTGAACTGACCGCCGATGTTCTCTACGACGACCAGCTTCCTTTAGACACCAAAGGTGTGTATGTGTTCCAGGTGGACCGCGCTTCCCCGGCGGGGTTCGGAGGGCTGGAAGCCGGAAGCATCATCACCGAGGTAAATGGGCGGCCGGTGCGCGATCTGGAGGATTTCAGAAAGATCATCGAGCAAGTGAAGGCCGAAAAAGGGCATAAAATTATGCTGCGAACCCAAATGCGTGAAGAAACCCGCTTCGTGTTTTTGGACGTCAAATAACCCTTCCGTATGCGCTACTGTTACGATTATCCCCGCCCCATGGTAACCGTGGATATATTGTTGCTGCGGGGCAAGCCCTCCAACCCGGAGGTTTTATTGATCCGCCGGGCCAATCCGCCCTTTGCGGGATATTGGGCCCTGCCGGGCGGATTTGTGGATGAAAACGAAGGACTGGAAACCGCCGCCCAACGGGAATTAGAGGAAGAAACCGGTCTGACCGGTGTCCCGCTGCGCCAGTTGGGAGCGTTTGGCGATCCCGGCCGCGATCCGCGAGGCCATACCATCACCATTGTTTATGGGGCCGTAATTGAACCGGAGAGCGCCTCGGCGGTTCGGGCCGGCGACGACGCCCGCCAGGCAAGCTGGTTCCCCCTGCAGGCCCTGCCGCCCCTGGCATTTGATCACCAACATCTGATCAAGACTTGCCTGCCGCGTTTAATCAGCGCAAATTAATCCGTTTCCTCTGCCGGGAAGAAAGGGATATCCGGTAAGAATTCGTAGCTGCGGCGCCGGTAATCTAGCCGGCAGCAATAGTGCTGCATCCCGTTGGTGACCACCAGGTAGGGCGCCTTGAGAGCATAGTTATACAGCGCCAACTGGTCAAAGGTCGCCTGGTCGATATTCACCGAAGGCGCTTTACACTCCGCCACTAAAAGCGGTTCCATGCTGCGATCATAAATCAGCACATCACAACGGCGGCTGGCCCCGTACACGCTAATCCCGGCCTCCACACGGGTCAGGCCCTTGGGATAATTTCGCTCTTGGAGCAGGTAACGCACCAGGTGCTGGCGCACCCATTCTTCCGGGGTCAACACCACCGCTTTTTTCCGGAGGGGATCAAAGATGTAGGTCTTGCCGCTTTTTTCGCTAAGACGGAATGAATAATCGGGGAAATTCAGTTTTGGTAATTCCATTGCTTATCACTCAACCTGCAGGATGATTAAAGTCAGGTCGTCCTGAAATTCCCGGCTTTGGGCAAAAGATTTGATCTCTTCAATCAACACTTGTTTTATCTTTTTGGGGGCTTTCCCGTAATTTTCCTGGAAGGTTTTAATCAGCCGGGCCTCCCCGAATTCATCCCCCCGGGGATTTTTAATCTCGGTCACGCC
>JAJRYW010000663.1 GCA_024275555.1 Calditrichota bacterium
ACGCGACGCATGCCCGAAACTACCAGGTTGGCGGACTTGACCAAAACGGAACGCCCATCGATCCCACCCAGTGGGGCGTCGGGGGAACATCTCAAACCGACCCGCGCTATTTTTACTCGGGCGATCCGGTTGCCGGAACCGGATGGCGTGATAATCAACCGGCCGATAAACGCTTTTTAGTGAATTGCGGCCCCTTCGCACTGGCGCCCGGGGACACTCAGGATATTGTCTTTGCCTATGTCATCGCCCAGGGAAATGGCCCTCTTAACAGTGTTACCAGGTTGCGGCAGCACACCTCTTACCTGGACTCCTATCCCCCCTACGGCCGGCTGCTGGAAATCATGGTCAATAATACCTTTATTTCCATCGACTCAACGACAGTGTTTGAGGTAAGATTGCTTTCCCTGGTTAATAACGATACTCTCCAATCCGTTCAATGGCAGTTAATTGATCAGCCCCCGGGAAGTAATGCCCAGCTAATTCCGGGAGACCGATTTCAGGTGCTTCTGGACCCCGACCTTACAGGCGACTACACCTTGCGAGCAGAAGCTTACATGCGGGATGGTTTAATCCTGGAAGACACTCTCACGGTAACGGCCGTAGCTAACCATCCCCCTTCCGCCCAATTAACTCTGCAGCCTTCAACCATCACCTTCGGCGGTGCTGCTCTGGCGGATGCCAGCGCTTCCTCGGATCCCGACAATGATGTACTTACCTATCAATGGGATTTTCCAAACTGGATAAGCGGCCTTTTTCCGGATACCTCAAACATCGTATCCTTCACACCTTTACATACCGGCGCTGGTGAGATAAACGTTACCGTTCGGGACGCCTACTTTTTCGATCAGGCAGACGATAGTATTCAAGTAGTTTCGCAGGTCAGCAACCTAACCCAACAGCTTTATCTATCCAACCTGACCTCCATTGCCCAATTAGAACATGTGAACGGAAAAATCTTTGCAATTGAACATAACGAAGTCGATAGTTCTTATCAGTTGAGTATTTTTAACGCCGGGAGTAATCCCGGAACGATCGTCTCCCAGACGGTATTCGCTACCCATTTCCAGACTGACGGTGCGGTTCTGATAAATTACGGGGAATTAGCTTACTCAGATTTGTATACGGTGGACGACAGCTCCAACCTTACCCTTGCCGCTACCTTGCCGGCTGTTCTGGAAATTAACGGGCACACCGCATCTGTAAAGCTCCAGGACTCGCTTCTTTACCTGCCCGGTTTGCATCCCCTGGTGTTACATGTTTACAATATCTCCGACCCTTTTGCCCCGGTGGAAGTTAATGCGATGCCGCTTCCCGCCTTAACACGGGAGGCGGCGTTTTCCGGGAATCTGGCGGCTGTCTATTCCCGACGCGCCAACCTTGGAGTGATAATATACGATCTGGTAAGCTTAACCGCGCTGGACACCCTTGCCATGCCGCCCATGGATAGAGACATTGCGTTCGGCGGAATGAACATCTATGTATTGAACGGATTGTTGGAGGGAGATGAGGTGCAAATCGTGGACGCCTCTCAACCAAACAACTTACAATTAGCTGGAACCATTACCGTTTCGTCCGTTATTCCGGGGATATTTTCAAATCCTATTTTAAACATGACAGCGGATGGAAATGTTTTGCTTTTGGGATTAAAAGATGGTATCCGCGTATTTGATTGCTCCGATCCTTACAATCCGGTGGAAATTGCTCATCGTCATTCCGGTCTGGAGGTGCGAGGAATGGCGTGGAATGATCCCCAGTTGTACCTGGTGGAAAACGGGGCTACCGCTTATGGCGGCGGTTATTACTATTTCGATCGTGTGGTGGGAATTGAAGCGCCTGATATTCCGGAGCCAACAACATTTCAATTGCTGCAAAACTATCCCAATCCTTTCAACCCCACCACCAATATCGGATTTTGGATTCCCCAACGGGGCAGGTCGGATTTCGGATTGGTGGATTTAACAATTTACGACATTTTGGGCAGGAAAATAAAAACCCTGCTCAACGAGCGCAAGGCAGCAGGCAGCTACACCATACAATGGAACGGTACAAATGACTCCGGGCAAAGGGTTGCCAGCGGCGTCTATTTTTACCGTTTGCAAGCCGGAGATTTTGTGCAAACCCGTAAAATGCTGCTTCTGCGTTAAATCGAGGAACATAATTGATTCCTCTATAGCAGTCTAATCGATGAGGAGCGTATCATGAGAAAATCATATTCACTGTTGTTTACGATTCTTTGTCTCTTAATATCCCCAACGCACCTGTGGCCTGCCGGAGAAAAATCCCCGGCAAACCGCACCCCCCTGGTTATCGGAGATGTAGTTGTCATGGACGTCAACAACGTGGAGCTTCCCCTGAACAATGACGGCAGCAATGGAGAAAACGGGCAGGGTCATTATCCCAACGGAACCAATCTGACTTTTTTATTTCAGGGCGGGTTGGCAACCACTGCTTTTGTAAACGGTGCATTACGGGCCTCCTGGATGGCAAAGTCGTCTTTGATTTGGGAGTGGCAGCCCGGGCTATGGGGAATGGACCCGGCCGATTCTTTAGCGCGCTTCTACACCGTAACAAGCAGCGACGGCCCCGGAAGCCCGGCGTACCTGGAGTGGGCCGATGCCGCAGCGTTGGGCGCCGAATTTATCGATGTGGATGGAGACGGGGTGTATGATCCCAATGTAGACCGCCCGGCGCTGGCAGGTGATAAAATGGTCTGGACCGTTTATAATGACGGAACGCCCATGTCAGCCCGCACGCCCCGGCTGGGAACCCCGCCCATCGAACTGGAAATTCATCAAACTGCCTGGGCGTACAATCGAGGCGACGACCTTGATGATGCTGTTTTCTTCCACATCCAATTGATCAATCCCACCCCGGATACGGCAACCGATTTAATCTATTCGATCTGGGAAGACCCCGATATAGGCGATTATCAAGATGATCTGATTGGCTGCGACACCCTGCTGAACATCGGGTATGTCTATAACGATGGCCCCGATTCACAGTACGGCCAGAATCCGCCTGCTTTTGGAGTAAAGCTCCTCCAGGGCGGGATTGTCGATTCACCGGGCGACGCGGCAATTGTTTACCGGGGTCCTGGCCGGGGTGTGGATACGCTGTTCAACAAAAGAATCCTACCGATAACCTCTTTCTCAACTTATATCAATGGCGACCCCATCCTGAGCGACCCATTTAACGCGACGCATGCCCGAAACTACCAGGTTGGCGGACTTGACCAAAACGGAACGCCCATCGATCCCACCCAGTGGGGCGTCGGGGGAACATCTCAAACCGACCCGCGCTATTTTTACTCGGGTGATCCGGTTGCCGGAACTGGGTGGCGTGATAATCTACCGGCCGATAAACGCTTTTTAGTAAATTGCGGCCCCTTCACACTGACGCCCGGGGACACCCAGGATATTGTCTTTGCCTATGTCATCGCCCAGGGATACAATGCTTTGAATAGCATTGCCGTGATGAAGCAGCGGGCCTCTTTTACAGAACTATTCTTCCACAACAACCTACTCGTGAGTATAAATGAACGGTTCGCTCAATTCCCGGAACAATTCCACCTGTTCCGGAACTACCCCAACCCTTTCAACCCCACAACCAATATGGATTTCCTGATTCCGAACACTGAATTCGTCAATCTAACCGTTTATGATGTTCTGGGCCGGAAGGTAAAGACGCTGGTTAATGAGCGAAAACCGGCCGGGCGCTATACCGTGCAGTGGAACGGCACAAATGACGCCGGAGCACAGGTCGGAAGCGGGGTTTATTTTTATCGCCTGCACATTGCAGACAAATTTGTGCAAACCCGTAAGATGGTGCTGATGCGATAACCAGTAAACCTATATTATTGCCGTTTACAACCGGCAAACAACAATGACCAGGGCGATGCTGAATGTCGCCCTGGGCTTATAGACGCGTGAATAAATTCGAGAAGACCATAGGTTCTCCGGAATGCGGCTACCGGGCCAATCTATATTCGCGGATTAATTCACGCCTCGTAACTATTCATCCCACTGAACACACCAAAGAATCGAAAGAAAAAAATGGTAAAATTTTTATATCCGGTTAGAAGTCGCTGCCATGATGGGAGCATTTGGATTGCATTGACTGTGTCAATGCATGCATCGACACCCC
>JAJRYW010000664.1 GCA_024275555.1 Calditrichota bacterium
CCACCGGGCGGGATTTGAACCGATCCATTTGCTTGCGGTAATCCATCCCGCCGTAGACAGGAGCAACGCTGAGACGGCTGTATTTTCCTAAAGCGTGGGCGTCTTTGGAAATCTGGATGATCAGTTCCCGGGTGGGGGCAATAATCAGGGCCCGGGGGTAGCCGGAACGCGGCTTGGCCGGCTTGCGCTGCAACCGGGTTAATACGGCAATTAAAAAAGCCGCCGTTTTTCCTGTGCCGGTTTGCGCTTTACCGGTGGTATCCTTCCCGGAAAGAGTGTTCTCCAGGGTGTCCGCCTGGATGGGAGTGCAGTATTCAAATCCCAGGTCGTAAATACCGTGCATGATGTTTTCCGGGATATCAAAATCCTGAAAACGCTTGCGGCCCTCCCGGGGCTCTACGGAAAACTGACTGGCGTCCCAGAGGGGAGCGGCGGCGTCTTTCTGCTTTTGAGGATGTTTCTTGCCGGAGGGCCTGCGCCGCTCCTGCACAGAGCGTTTTGGCGGCGGAGCGGCTGGTGTTGAAATTCTTTTAGGGGGCTGTTCTGTCTCTGGTGAACGAAATTTGTTCTTAATCGTCTTAATAAAGCGCTTGAGCAAAAAGGTTCTCCTTCCTGGTAGATCGCATAATCCGGGTCATTCTTAACTCCTCCCTGTCCGGCCGGTTCGACGACCGGCTGACAGCATTTAACGGCGGCCGGAAAAATTTAGAACTAAAATAATCGATTTTCTTTCCCAGTGCAAGCATCATTCCTGTACCGAAAATGATTTTCGTATCGGGGGGAATTTTAATATATTGGGTGTTCCGGAGTTTTCGGGCCGTTCCGGGCGCACAAGGCCCCTCGGAATCCCTAACGGTCGGGTTATTTTTCGGCAAGCCGCCCGGAGATATAAATGACGACAACCTGTTGGTTTCCGTCGCCCCTTCTCCAACAGGCAGGCTCGAAGCGCCGGCGAAAACCGGGATAAGGGAATATACGACAAACGGGGCGCCTTTGCAGAAAGGCCCGGGCTGCGGCCGGTTTGTTCTGGCAAATTAGAAATAAAAGCTTTTCCCCTTTGCCTCCATTGATCGCGCTTATATAAAAAATCGATCGGCAATAATCTTTGAACCTGTTTAGTTCCGGGCATTTCGTATATTTTGCAGGCTGAAGAGCAATTAATTCATAAGGAAAGAACTAATGCAAAGCAGGAGGGTGTGCGATGACTCGTGTAATAGTCCTATGGTTAATCTTGATCCTGACCGGGGTAATTATGGCGAAAGATAAAATGGATTCGGCGAAAAAACTTTTCCAGATAGAAGATGTCGCTTCGTTTTCGGTGCTCAACTATTTTCCCAGGGGAGTGGAATGGCTTCCCGAAGCCGGTATGCTTTCCTTGCTGGAGCGGGAGGACCAGCAGGCCCCCTGGCAGCTATACCTGGTCGACGCCCGTAACGGCTCCCGGAGCCGGTTATTGTCCGGCCCGGATTTGCTGATCCCGGGCCGCGATCCTGAAAAGCGTTTCCAGCTCTCCGATTATTTTTGGCTGCCCGGGCAAGCCGCCCTGGTCGCCCTGGAAGAGGGCGATATCTGGCAATATCGTTTTGCCGAAAAATCCTGGCGGCAACTGACCCGCACCGGCAACAACAGCGAGTTAGCCGCCTCGCCGGATTTTCGCTACCTCTCCTTTGTACGCGAGAACGATCTTTATGTCTACGACCTTACCCAAAATACGATTCAGCGCCTCAGCGAAGGCGGTTCGGAGACCATCCTGAACGGCAAACTGGACTGGCTCTACCAGGAAGAATTGGTGGGGCGGGGTAAATTCAAAGCTTATTTTTGGTCGCCCAACTCGGAGAAGATTGCCTACCTGCAGTTTGACCAGTCGCAGGTGCCCCGTTATCCCCTGGTGGATTGGTCGGCGGTGCACCCCGGCGTGGAGTGGATGCGCTACCCCAAAGCCGGCGATCCCAACTCCCGGGTAAAATTAGCCGTGGTGGACCTGGCCAGCCGCCAAACCACCTGGATCGACCCCGGCGAGCAGCAGGATTTTTACATCCCCCGGGTCTATTGGCTACCCTCCGGCGAGGAACTGGCCTTTATGGCGCTGGATCGCCGCCAGCAAAACCTGGAATTTCGCTTTGCCGATATTTCCAGCGGCAACAGCCGGGTAGTGCTCTCCGAAAGCGATCCGCATTGGATCAATATTGGCGATTATGTGCACTTCTATAAGGATCAGGAAGCTTTTTTATGGGCCTCGGAGCGCAGCGGATATAATCATCTCTATCTCTATGATTATAAGGGCAAACTCCTCTCTACAATTACTTCCGGGGAGTGGTATGTAGACCAACTCGAAGGCGTCGACGAAACCAACGACTGGATTTATTTTACCTCCACGGAAAAAGATTTGCGCGAGCGCCATCTCTACCGGGTGCACCGCAGCGGCAAAGGAAAAACACGGCTGACCCGTGCAGACGGCGCCCACCGCATCGAGATGGGCCGCCGCTCGGAATTCTACCTGGACCAGTTCTCCAGCACCGTCCTGCCCTTCCAGGCAACACTGCACCAAAGCGACGGCAAGCAGACCGCGATGCTGGTAGAACCGGATCAAACCTACTCGGAGGAGTACGCCTATTCCGCCCCGGAGTTGTTCGAGTTCACCGGCGCCAACGGTCTGACTTATTACGCCAGCATGATCAAGCCGCCGGATTTTGATCCCGGCCAGGAATACCCGGTGCTGATCTACACCTACGGAGGGCCTCACGCCCAGGTAGTGCGCAATGATTTCCCCCGGCTGTGGCACGCCCTCCTGGCGCAAAAGGGATACATCGTCTTCAAAATGGACAACCGGGGCGCCGCCGGACGCGGCCATGCCTGGGAAACCCCGATTTATCAACAGATGGGCCGATACGAGTTGGAAGATCAGTTGGAAGGAGTAAATTATCTGAAGTCCTTGTCCTACGTCGATTCTGAGCGGCTCGGAATTTGGGGATGGAGCTACGGGGGCTACATGACCCTCTATGCGCTGACCCACAGCAAGGTCTTCAAAACCGGGATTTCCGTGGCGCCGGTGACCGACTGGCGTTATTACGACACCGCTTACACCGAGCGCTATATGGGGCTGCCCTCGGAAAACCCGGACGGCTACCGGGACAGCGCTCCCCGGAATGCGGCGGCGGACCTGCACGGCAAGCTGCTGCTGGTGCATGGCAGCGGGGACGACAATGTGCACTTCCAGCAAACCGTGCAGATGGCCGACGCCCTGATCGAAGCCGGAAAACAATTCCGGATGATGGTTTACCCCAACCAGAAACACGGCATCGCCGCCAGGAAAGACCGGCGCCATCTCTACCAAATGATGACGGATTTTATCCTGGAGAATTTGTGATCCGTCGTTTCAGAAAATGTGATGCATAGAACCGAAGCGCTTTCGCGCACTTCGCCGCAAAAACAAGCGGTCTTCGACAAAGCAAATCGACTCCCGGCCGGCGGGAGTCGATTTGCCGCCCCCACGCGGCTAAGTGGATTAAGCCAACTTCTTTGACAGGATGTATTTGCGCCGCAGATTGTTTTATAGACCCGTGAATTAGTATGAAAATGAAATTGTTTAAATATGATGAACGAGTTTCCCATGAAAACTCCCCACCCCGGCCCTCCCCGAAATCGGGGTGGGAGGCCGGTTTCCCTCCCGGCCAGGAGGATGTTGCAGAATGTCATTCCCGAATGCTTTTATCGGGAATCCACTACCACAAGCTCATAGATCCCCGCTTATCCCGCCCGACCGGGAGCGGGAAGGACAGAATTGGGAAGCTTTTGAGTAAATTTGCAACAGCCTCCCAGCCGGGAGGGATTAAGGGGGGACATTACTATGGCAGGAAGGCAACTACAAAAATACATTTCATTTTATCGGAAACTAATTCACGTCTCAATAAAACCGTTTACCAATGCCAGCTCCAACGGAGCTCCGCCGCGTTGGGGCGGCATCCCCTTGGGAGAAACGGCCCTGAAGCGCTGACGCTCTTTTTGACCCATTCAGGTTATTGAATTCATAAAACAAGTTGCGTAACTTCAGGTGAACCCAGGATGATGAGATAACCGCGTTTGCCAGAGGGGGCCGTATGAAACAACGCAACGTACACCTGGTTTTTGCAGCGTTATTTCTTTTGCTTACCACATTTTCCTTCAGCCAAACCAAAAAAACTCCGCCGCTCTCCAAGACCTCTTTTTTTTGGGGACTCCACCTTGCTGAATGTAAACCGCTTTTCCTACTGGATTTCCAATGACGGTATCAGCGGGCGCAATCCCTTTACCGGCCAGGATGGGGTGACCTACCCGCGCGGAACCGGCCATGTCATTTTCACGGATGGATTTCTCTGGGGCGGTTATGTGCGGGATAATGATCCCACCCTGCCGCGCCTGCGGGTGGGCGGATTTACTTATTTTACCAGCCTTCAGCCCGGGCGGATTATCAGCCCCGGCAATCCCCAAAACCCAAACGACCCCGAGGTGCGCATCTACCGGATTCGCAAAGACTACCAAACCGTTAGCGAGGCGGTGCTGCGCCGGGACATCGCCGAGTTGCGCTATAACGGCGACAGCCTGCAGGCAACTGCTGCCGATGTGCAGGATTTACGGGACAGCTACGCCCGCGACTGGCAGGAATGGCCGGTAGACGCCGGCGCCCCCTTTTACGATTTGAATCACAACGGCCAGTACGAGCCGGAACAGGGCGAGACGCCCGGCTTAGCCAATGCCGACCAGGTGATCTGGTTTGTCTGCAATGACTGGCGAGCCCCGTGGAACCCCTTTCCCTCGCCCAATATCGGTACGGAACTCCAGGTCACCATGGGAACCTACCAGAACAAAGGGGCTTTAAGCAACGTTATTATACAACGCTACCTGCTCATCAACAAGTCCGGATTCCGGATCGATTCCCTTTATATTGGAAAGTGGAGCGATTTTGATATCGGGGACTTGAAGGACGATTTGGCCGGATCGGATTCGGTTTTAGAAATGGGATACTGTTATTCAGGATTTCCTACTGATGAGGTTTTTCAGTCGATCAACCTCTACCCTCCGGCGGCTGGCTATGTCGTGCTGCAGGGGCCGATTGTTCCTTCTCCGGGCGATACGGCCTATTTCAATTTTAAAAAACGGGCTGATTACAAAAACCTTAAGCTCACCTCAGTAACGTATGAATCACCCTTCGTTGACCTTGGCCCCCCGGTGGCTGATTATGATTTCACGTTAGGGCTGTATAACGGTCTTCGTGGTTATTTGCCGACCAGCGACATCGCCCATCCGGATCCTTACCTTGTTGGCGCTGGCCCCAACACCGGCCAACCCACTTTTTTCCCGTTTAGCGGCGATCCGGTAACCACCCTGGGAGATGTCGATGGACAGGGCAATAATGATGGTCCTACCGAACGTCAATTGACTATTTCCACCGGCCCGATCACCATGCAGCCCGGAGACAGCCAGGAGGTAATCTACGCCCTGGTGGTGGGAGAGGGCATGGAAGCCTACCCCTATGCCGTAGAAGCGCTGCGGCTCAACACCAGTATGGTGCGGCATGAGTTCCCTAACTTCGAGCGGGCGTTGCATACACCGCCGGCTCCCCGGGTCAGCGCCACGTCTTTCAACAACAAGGTGGTGCTTGATTGGGGCAAAAACGCACAATTGCTTCAGGAAATTGATCGGGAAGATTTGCCGGGAAACTACTTCTTTGAAGGTTATAACATCTACCAATTACCGACTCCGAATGCGCCAGTGGAAGAGGCCATACGGATTAAAACGATTGATAGAGAAACTCCGCCGCGCATTATTCCGGGTTATAAAAAAGACCCGGTAAGCGGGATATATTCCTACGGGCCCATTGTTATCGGAAGCAATATGGGCATCCAATACTTTTGGGAGATCGAACAAGACGCCTTAACCGGCAAGCCTTTCGTTGATGGAGAGACCTACCATTTTGCCGTCAGCGCCTACCGCTATACCCCGGCTCCGGGCGTGCCTTTTCCGGTGGTGGAGTCGGAATTGGGACGGGTCAGTGTGCGGGTGCTGAACAACAACCCCGGCTATAGTAATTTAACCGGCCACGAAATTCCCGTAACCCACCAGGGAAAAAGCGCCGGAGAAGTTAGCGCTACTGTGATTGACCCCGCCCAATTAACCGGCCACACTTACCAGGTTAGTTTTGACGAACAGCAACATTGGACGCTTACCGATTTGACCAGTGGAGAAATAAAATTAACCAACCAGGCAGATCATTCCGGTAGCCGAAATATTCCTACTATCGATGGTGTCTTGGTCGCCGTTTCCGGACCGGATAGTACAGATTTGGCCGACTGGAAATTACAGGGCAGCTACTGGATTAGTGGCAACTACTGGGGTGGACGATATCTTTATGGTGGCCTGGATACTGGCCGCAGATTGTGGGGTTCCGCATTAAACACCAATGATTTAGTTCCGATGCAAATCGAGTTTCAAGATGAAAACCAGGTTAACCAAAGCGGATTCATTGGACAAGGGGCCGTTTACCGGGAGGATTTGGGTTTTCAGTTTGATGCCATCGGCGAGCTTCCTTTGGCGGCCTTCGATGTACTCGATCCCGATCAGCCCCGGCGCACCAATGTGCTCTTTGTGGAAAACGACTCCCTGGCCCCGGCCAACCGCCTCTGGGATATGGGCTGGGACGGCAACCGGTTTCCGGATGAGATCGGCGCCGGCGAACGGCTGTTTTTTATGAAAAGCGATTACGATCCCGCCAACCCGCTCTACAGCAGTGCCAATTTACAGGCCGATGCGGATCAGTTGGACATCCTTTACATCATCTGGCCCAAAGAGCGCGGTTCAAGGAGCTATTTGCTGGCGGAATTCACTATGGATATTTTAGTAGATTTGGTAAATACTCCCGATGACTATTTTTTCTTCACCGCACCGGCAGCACCGGCTATTCCGACGGTTTTTCGTTTAGAGAGTAATTTTCCTAATCCCTTCAACACCTCCACCACCCTTCGCTTTCAGCTTCCCGGGCGGAGCCGGGTTATCCTGGACATTTACAACCTGCTCGGCCAGCATGTGGCCCGCCCGTTAGATGCCTTCCGCAATGAGGGCAGTCATCAATTCCGCTGGGATGCCGGGAACCTGGCCAGTGGAATGTACATCTACCGGCTCAGCACATCCTTTGGCAGCGCGGACGGGAAAATGCTGCTGGTAAAGTGAGGCGTGAAACATGATACGTGAAGCGTGACATTGGCCCCGTGATTCGTGATTCGTGACTCGTGAATTTGTGGTGCGTGGTGCGTATTCCGTTTATAGGTGGTGTTCAAACGTCACGCCTTCACGTTTCACACATCACTCGATACTTGTCATTTGTTACTCGATACTCGTCACTCGTTATTTGTTATCACGCCTCACGTTTCACCTCATCAACACCATCTTGCGGCTGAGAACCTGGTTGCCTGACCGGAGCCGGTAAACATAAACGCCGCTGGCAACGGGCCTGCCGTTATCATCCGTGCCATTCCATTGAACGA
>JAJRYW010000665.1 GCA_024275555.1 Calditrichota bacterium
CCTGAGAGCCCCCCCCTGTCATTTCAATCCCGGCTGGCCGGGAGAGAAATCTGTAGGCTGCCGGAGTCTTTATGCTACACACAGTTTCTCTACCAACAGATTTCTCACCCATCCATGGATTCGAAATGACAAGCATGGCTCCCCTGTCATTTCAATCCCGGCTGGCCGGGAGAGAAATCTGTGGGCTGCCGGGCTTTGACACGCGCCACATTGAAGGCGTTAGCCAAACCGAGTAAAGTTCTCCGGGGGCGGGGATGCCGGGTCGCCGCCCGGCATGACCGGAAGAGTCACTGTCGCCCTGAATTTAATTCAGGGTCTCCGCGTGGAGCACCGCAATGCGTCATGATGCACCAAGGCGGAGATGCCGGAGCGAAACCCTTCGCATGAGGACGACCGGAATTTAAAGTGGGAACCTGCGAAGTGAAAAAGCGGTTCTGCAAAACGGGAAAAGGCGCTATATTGGGAGCTTGATCCGGGCAAGAAGCAAAAGATGCTCACTGCCGGCACAGATCACCCAAAATCCGGACCTGCTACCCATGATTCGCCCCATCATACACATGCTGCTTCATTTCCTGGTTCCCGGCGCCGTGGCCGCTTTCGGCTTCCGGGAGCGCTGGCAGCGGGCCTGGCTGGTTATGTCGGCTACAATTGTGGTGGATGTCGATCACCTGCTGGCCTCGCCGCTCTATGATCCCAACCGCTGCAGCATCGGTTTTCATCCCCTGCACAGTTACTACATCCTGCCGCTTTATGTGCTGATGTGCTTCTTCCCCAAAACCCGCCTGGTGGGCCTCGGCCTGGTGATCCACATGGCTTTGGATTTCATTGACTGCCTGTGGATGAAGGGGGTTTTTTAATTTTTAAAAACTTTCGTATCTACTCAGGTTGAGATACCGCAACGAACGCAAAGATAACGCAGCGTTCGCAACCAGCAGATGTTTATCTCTCGCACGTTGCGGCCCTTGCGTATCCGCCGCAACCTTTGGTAAAACGACAATTTTGATCACAAATGCAACTTTGTACAGGAACTTTTCTTATCTACATTCTGAATAGTTACTCCCTGATTAGTTACAATTCTTAGCGGCCTTGGCGGCTTGGCGGCAACATTCAGGAAGGGGATCCCCGGGATTTTAATTTGACAAATTCAAGCGAACGCCTTATATTCCGGCAACCTTAGCAGGTAGACACGATTCCTACATACGATCAACTGATGTTTGTTTTGTACATGCCCAACTTGTGTACGTATTAGTTTTTTACTGAAACAGGTTTTCAGCACAGGGAATATCCCCCGGCAGAATGTCTGAACAGGCCGGCGCCGCAACAGCGGTACATCCTCTGCTACTCAGTAAACAAACAACCTTGATTAGCAAATTTTTACGACATCGTCTACAAACTTACTCACGATCCGGAAAGGAGGATTTGTATGGGTGTTTCCATTTCTGTAACTGTGAATGGCAAACAGTACCAAAGTGATGTGGAGCCTCGCCTGCTTTTGGTGGAATACCTGCGCGAGACGCTGCGTTTCACGGGTACGCACATCGGCTGCGACACCTCCAGTTGCGGCGCTTGCACGGTGCTGATCGACGGCAAAGCCGTCAAGTCCTGCACCATGCTGGCTGTCCAGGCCGACGGCGCCAAGATCACCACCATTGAGGGGCTGGCCGGCAACGGCAAACTCCATCCCCTGCAGGAAGGTTTTCGGGAAGAGCACGGATTGCAGTGCGGTTTCTGCACCCCGGGAATGATCTTGACCGCTCATCAACTGTTGGAGGAGAATCCCCATCCCGGCGAGCCGGAGATTCGCCACGCCCTGGAAGGCAACTTCTGCCGCTGCACCGGCTATCACAACATCGTTAAGGCGGTTCAATATGCCGCAAACAAAAACGCGTAGGAGGATCACATGGGAAAAATCATCGGACAATCGATAAAACGCGTGGAAGATCAACGCTTTATTACCGGTAAAGGACAGTATACCGACGACATTGTCTTGCCCGGTATGACCTACGCATCCATTGTGCGCAGTCCCCACGCGCATGCCAAAATCAAAAATGTGGATACCGGCAAGGCCGAGTCTGCCCCGGGCGTCGTTGCCGTGTTTACCGGGAAGGACATCGCCGCGGCCGGGATCAACGGCGTCCCCTGCGGCTGGCAGGTGGATTTTAAAAACGGCGACACCATGAAGGAGCCCTCGCACCCGCTGCTGGTTGCAGACAAAGTTCATCATGTCGGCGACGCCGTGGCGATTGTGATTGCGGAAAGCAAAGCGGCTGCAAAAGACGCCGCCGATCTGATCATGGTGGACTATGAAGTGCTGGATGCGGTGGTTCAGGGGCCGGACGCCTTAAAAGAGGGCGCTCCCCTGGTGCACGACGATGTTCCCGGCAATATCTGTTTTGACTGGGAACTGGGCGACAAAGAAAAAACCGACGCCGCCATGGCCGCCTCGGATCACGTCACCGTGCTGGATATTGTCAACCAGCGCCTTATTCCCAACGCCATCGAGCCGCGTTGCGCGATCGGCGATTATAACCCCTCCCGGGATTATTACACCCTCTACACCAGCACCCAAAATCCCCACCTGATCCGCCTGCTGATGTGCGCCTTTGTCTTAGGGCTGCCGGAGCATAAAGTGCGGGTGGTCTCTCCCGATGTGGGCGGCTGGTTCGGCAGCAAAATCTTTCATTACATCGAAGAAGCGCTGGTAATCTGGTGTTCCCGGCAGATCGAGCGCCCGATAAAATGGACCGCGGACCGCAGCGAGAGTTTCCTCACCGACGCCCACGGCCGGGATCATCACACCCGGGCGGAGATGGGTTTTGATAAAGACGGTCACATTACCGCCCTGCGGGTCAAAACGATTGCCAATTTAGGCGCCTATCTTTCCACCTTTTCCACCTGCGTGCCCACCTACCTGCACGGCACCCTGCTGCAGGGGCTTTACACCACCCCGGCAATTCACATTGATCTGACCGCGGTGTTCACCAACACCACCCCGGTAGACGCCTATCGCGGTGCAGGGCGCCCGGAAGCGACCTACCTGCTGGAACGCCTCCTCGACACCGCCGCCCGGGAACTCAACATGGACCCGGTGGAATTGCGCTTGAAAAACTTCATCCCGCCCTTTGACGGGGTGACGCAACCCGGCTACCAGACCCAGGTGGCCCTGCAATACGACAGCGGCAATTACCATGGGGTGCTGGAAAAAGCCCTGGAAAAAATCGACTATAAAAATCTGCGTAAAGAGCAGGAAAAGGCCCGGCAGGAAGGACGGCTGATGGGCGTGGGCATCTCCACCTATATCGAGGCGTGCGGAATTGCTCCCTCGGCGGTGGTGGGGGCGCTGGGCGCACGGGCCGGCTTGTATGAATCCGCCCAGGTGCGCGTGCAGCCCACCGGGAAAGTCAGCGTCTACGTCGGCTCCCACTCCCACGGCCAGGGACACGAAACCACCTTTGCCCAGGTGGTCGCCGATAAGTTCGGCATCCCCGTTGAAGACGTGGAGATCGTGCACGGCGATTCGGAATCGGTGGCCTTCGGGATGGGCACTTACGGCTCGCGCAGTCTGGCCGTCGGCGGCAGCGCCATCATGAAGGGCATCGAAAAGGTGATCGAAAAAGGC
>JAJRYW010000666.1 GCA_024275555.1 Calditrichota bacterium
AATGCCCAACTCGCTCAGGTACAAATTTGCGATGGTTCGATCGTGCAATGAGCGACCGGAATAGAGCAGACGGCTGCCGATTCGGGGGTCCCAGCGGGGACTGAAAAAATGCCAGAGCGGATCGTTGGTGATTTGCAGGGGAGGCCGGTCCGGGGCCTGTAAATCCAGCACCCGGATCTGAAAAGCAGGCGTCTTCCGCCCCGGGAAAAACTCCCGCTTGGCATAGGCCAGGATACGCCGCTGCGGGTTGGGATGCCAGGCCAGGTCTTTCTCTTCATAGGCGGTGTGGGTGATGCGTTTCAGCGAGAGGCCATCGGGCGCCTTCCCGGCAGCAATGATCTCGTCCAGCCCTTCCAGCAGGTAAATATCCCCATTCCCGCTGCGGGTGGATAAAAAGGCCAGCGCCTTGCCGTCCGGCGACCAGACCGGCTGGTGATCCACGCCCGGATTACGGGTAATTCTCAGGTACTCGGTGCTTTCCAGGTTGCCCAGGTAGATATCGCCGTTGTTGTCGATGCCGTTGCTGGTAAAGGCAAACCAGGTGCGCCCCTGTCCATCCGGCCGGGGCCGCCAGCTAAGCTGGGTGTTTACTACAAAAAAACGCTGGTAATCATCTTCCACAGAAATCTTCAGATCCGTATCCCGCTGCGGGCGAATCTCGCGCAGGGTTTTCTCCGGGATGTCGTAGATGTAGAGGTAGCGATTATCATCCACTTTCCGCACAAAGGAAAAGACCTGGGCCGGGAAGGGGGCAAACCGGGGATCGATGATTTCCCCGGGAAAGTCGGCCTTCAAGGTGGACAACACTTCCAAAGGCTGCCCCTGGAACTTAAGTTCGTCCTGGGCAAACAAGAAAACAGGCAAACAGAGAACAAACCATATTTTTTTCATGCGCCGGTTACTCCCGCTAAAAATCAACTCAACCATTCCCTTGGAGACAATCAAGTGGTTGGACATCTTTCCTGATTTGGCCTTGTCGTCGAATCCCCCCGGTTTGGAGCGAGCAAAAACAAGGCCGAAGGTATTAATTTTTCAAGAATTTGATGAAAAATTAATCAAACTTAAACAATAATACAATCTTAAAATTATTCCAACACATTTAAGCCGTTGAATTTATAAAACTTCAGCACGTTTTTATTTAGGGAGGCCGTTGAATTATGAACAAATATTGCACAGAGTGGTGTATATTATTACAAAGTGAGAAAAATTCGCCCATACTTTAACCGCTGCTTAATCCACATCACACATGTACCCGGTTTTTGTGTTATCTTTAGGGCTGTAATAAAGCAACCGGGCCATTTGACGAACATAAAAAAAATTACCGATAAAGCATTCCATCAGAAAAGGAAAAGGAGTTCTGCATGTCTCAGTTAGCAACGGTTATCCTGGCAGCCGGAAAAGGCACCCGAATGAAATCCGATCTTCCCAAAGTGCTCCACCCGCTCAACCAGCGCCCCATGATTGAATATGTGATCGACACCGCCGAGCAAATCGGCTCCGATAAAATTGTGCTGATCATCGGCCATAAACGGGAATTAGTTGTTGAAGCCGTCAAACATCGGGGGGTCGAGTTTGCGGTGCAGGAGCCGCAATTGGGCACCGGTCACGCCGTTTTGCAGACAGCCCCGCATTTCCGGGATTACCGGGGGGATGTGCTGGTGCTCTCCGGCGATGTGCCCCTGTTGCGCCCGGAAAGCCTGCGCAAGCTCATCGAGGTGCATCAAACCGAGCAGCCCCTGGCAACCTTGCTGACCACCAAGATGGATGACCCCACCGGCTACGGCCGCGTGGTGCGCGATGCGCAGGGCTTTGTAAAACAGATTGTGGAAGAGAAAGACGCCGATGAGCAAACCCGGCGGATCAAAGAAATCAATGTGGGGATTTACATGTTCCGCTGCAAAGAATTGTTCGAGACCCTGCCCCTGGTCAAGAATGATAACCGGCAGGGCGAATACTACCTCCCCGATGTGCTCAAAATTTATGTAGAGCGGGGAGAAAAGATCGCTGCGGTGGTGACGGAGGATGTCGAAGAAACACACGGCATCAACACGGTGGAACAGTTGAAGAATGCCGAGCAGATTTTGCTCTCCCGGGTAAAACCGGTTAACTCCTGAATTGCTCCGAAGGGCAGTTTTCGGGGTTGCCGGGCGCTGCCCTGCCTGCAACAAACTGACACTTCAACCAACCAGAATGATTCCAATGCAAACTGTTTCCTCAATTCTCTTATCAGCCTTCAAGACGCTGGTGGTTCTGTGCTTATTCATCGCCACACCGGCCTGCCAGAGCAGCAACGATGATCTGCTGGATTCCGGCGATAATAATTTCACCAGGGGGCAAAGTTGGCTCTACCAATTACAGTCCGCGGATATCGATGCGGTGAAAAATTCCGGCTTTACCTGGGTGGTGATGGACTATTCGCTCAATGGTGAACAAAACGGAGAATACGCTCCCGCGCAAATCCGCGGTTTAGTCGATGCTGGCATTACTCCCATCGCCTATATTTCCATCGGAGAAGCCGAAAACTACCGCTTTTACTGGAACACCGCTTGGGTGGGCGCGCCCAATAGCAACGAATTCACCAGCGAGGCCCCCTCCTGGCTGGGCCACACTAACCCGGATTGGATTGGCAATTATAAAGTACGCTACTGGGATAACGATTGGCGCGACAACTATCTCAACCCCTACCTGGACCGAATTCTCGCCCAGGGCTTCCGGGGCGTCTACCTGGATATTATTGACGCCTTTGAGTACTGGGCGGACAGCGCTTCTTACGGCAGCGGCCCCAACCAGGAGACCTTTTTGCCGGGGGACCCGCGCGGGGACGAAGCGCTGGCCGGCCGGAGAATGATCGGCCTGGTGGAGTGGATCGCCTCTTACGCCCGCAGCCACAGCAGCTTTGGGGGCGGTTTTCTCATCTTCCCCCAAAACGGCGAGCGTATCCTAAATTATGATGACGACGGCGCCTATATGCAAACCGTATCCGGTATCGGCCGGGAAGATATTTGGTATAACGAAACCCGCCAAAATCCCGCCGATGAGATCGACCAAACCCTGGCCTACCTGAGGCAATTTACCGCGGAAGGGAAAACGGTGCTGGCTGTGGATTACCTGGACAACGGCAGCGGATTTTCCGGCGCAAACCGGGATCGCATCCTGAATTTTGCCCGTAAGTGCAACGCGGAAGGATTCCGGTATTACATCGCCCGCAGCGACCGGGAATTGGACCGGGTAAATTCCATTACAGGTGTGCAACCGTAATTTCGGATTGGGGATTTCTCCGCCACAAAATGGCGCCGCCAATCACAACGTAATGCCGTTGGCAAACGTGGCGCCGCTCCAACGGAGCCCCGTCGGGGTTGGCGTTGGAGCGGGGCAGGCCGGATTTGCGATTCGCATTGTTTGAGCCTCTGACACGTGCTTGAGAGCAGGAAATTTCAGTCTCATTGCTGAAAACAGTTTAGTTAT
>JAJRYW010000667.1 GCA_024275555.1 Calditrichota bacterium
CGGGCAAACATCTCCCTAAATCCCCGGTTGATCTCCCGCACCCGCGCTTCATCCATAAACCCCCGGGCCACCCCGCTCTGGTTGGTGACCACGATAACCTTATAGCCAAGCTTATTGAACCGCTGCACCGCCTCAATTGCGCCGGGAATGAGCTCGATTTGCTCCAGGGTGTTCGGATAGCCGACATCCACATTGAGCGTGCCGTCGCGGTCTAAAAAAATAGCCGGTGTGTTCATGATAACCCTGTGTGATTTATCCGTTTTCATCCCGATTGACCCGGTGTTATCCGAACCGGCCCGGTAAAAACTTTCTCGGGCGAACCGGGCATTCCGAGCCAGGCCAGGAAGTGTGCCTGTTCAATAGCTCTTTTTTGATGGATCACCTGTTTTATATCCCTGCGCCGATGCTTATATTTAGCGACTCAAATAGTAACCGAAAAGAAAAAAGTAAAAAAGGACCAACCCCGTGCGCAAATATGCTTATCTCCATATTTCCTTAAGAAACCTGCCTGTTCAAAATTGCCCTGCCCGCCGAACAACCCCGGTATGCTACGAATTCCATGTGTCCCGCAAAGCCCGGGAGCGCTACGGGTTCGATCTGTCGCTGTTCACCACTACCGGAAATGTCATCTTTGCCAATTTTCAGGCGGCGCGTCATTTTGCTTTTCAGATCAACCAAAAACGGGCGGCGGGAGAGCCTACCGTCAGCGCGGCGGAACTCAGCGCCCTGGGGCTGATCGATGAAATCTTGCACCATGTTATCTGGCAATACCGGCAAACCAAACAGCCGGGCGTCCTGGGAGAAGCCCTGGCCTGGCTGCAGGAGCGCTACGGGGAAGAACGGCTGGAATCGGCCCTGGTGAAATTTGTGGAAGAGTTTCCGCCGCTGGATGTTTATTTAAATCAGCAAGCCCCGGCCGATTACCTGAACGGGCGCACCGGGGAGGTCTCCAATCGCCAGATTGTTCTGGAAGAGTTGCTGCTGTTGCGCCTGGCCAACCTGAATCCGGCCTTCAGCAAGTTCAAAGAGCTATTCGACGACGCCCCGCTGAAAGAAGAACCCGTCTACGAGCAGGCGGTGGATTCCCTGCAGGAGTTTTTCGAGGCGCAGCCTCCCATTGATTTAGGCAAAGGCCCCTACAACCTGATTAAGCTGCTGCGGCTTCCGGCGACGCAGGCGCCTCACTCTCTGGAAGCGCAATTGCAGTATCTGCACCGGGAGTTTGGCGCCTTTTTACAGACGGTGCTGAGTCCTTCCTGGCGGGAGTTGCTGGGAGAAGCCTTTTGGGAAACCTGGGGCAAAGGACTGCAATGGGAGTATGATATCCGTTTGCTGCGCACCCTGGATTACCTGACCGAAGAGCAGAAAATGCGCTTCAATCCCGGGCTGGGGCCGGCCCCGACCGAGACGCCTGAGTTTGGCTGGCAGGAACAGGAACTCGAGCAGTTCAGCCCGGACACACACTGGATGCCCCGGCTGGTGCTCATCGCCAAAAGCACCCTGGTCTGGCTGGATCAACTCTCCAAAAAGTACCAGCGGGAGATTCGCCGGCTGGATCAAATTCCCGATGAGGAATTGGACGCCCTGGCCCGCTGGGGCTTTACCGGCCTGTGGCTGATCGGCGTGTGGGAGCGCAGCCCGGCTTCCCAAAAAATAAAACAGATGTGCGGCAATCCGGAGGCCAGCGCCTCGGCTTATTCCTTGTACGATTACGAAATTGCGCACGAGATTGGCGGCGAGGCGGCTTTTATGAATCTCAAAGAACGCTGCCGGGTGCGCGGCATCCGCCTGGCCAGCGATATGGTTCCCAATCACACCGGCATCGTCTCCCGCTGGGTGCTGGAGCACCCGGACTGGTATATTCAACTGCCTTATCCTCCTTTTCCCGCCTACACCTTCAGCGGGGTGGACCTTTGCCCGGACCCGCACATCAGCATCTACCTGGAAGATCATTATTACGACCGCAGCGACGCCGCGGTGGTGTTCAAGTGGGTCGATAATCGCAGCGGGGAAGTGCGTTATATTTACCACGGCAACGACGGCACCAGCATGCCCTGGAACGACACCGCCCAGTTGGATTACCTGAAAGCAGCCGTGCGCGAGGCGGTGATCCGCACCATCATCAACGTGGCCCGGAAGACGCCCATTATCCGTTTTGATGCGGCGATGACCCTGGCCAAACGGCACTTCCATCGTCTCTGGTACCCGGAGCCGGGCAGCGGCGGCGACATCCCGTCCCGCTCCGAATACGGCCTCACCAAGGCCGAGTTTAACGCCCTGATGCCCAAAGAATTCTGGCGGGAAGTGGTCGACCGGGTGGCGGAGGAAGCGCCGGATACGCTCCTGTTGGCCGAGGCCTTTTGGCTGATGGAAGGCTATTTTGTGCGCACCCTGGGGATGCACCGGGTCTACAACAGCGCCTTTATGCACATGCTCAAAAATGAGGAAAACCAAAAATACCGGGAGACCATCAAAAAAACCATTGAGTTTGACCCGGAGATTCTGAAACGCTACGTCAATTTTATGAACAACCCCGACGAAGACACCGCCGTGGAGCAATTTGGCGAGGGCGATAAGTATTTTGGCGTCTGCACCATGCTGGTTACCATGCCCGGCCTGCCCATGTTCGGCCACGGGCAGGTGGAAGGTTTCCGGGAAAAATACGGGATGGAATACCGGCGGGCTTACCTGGACGAGCAAGCCAATTCCTACTTGATTGAGCGGCACGAGCGGGAGATTTTCCCTTTGCTGAAAAAGCGCTACGTGTTTGCCGAAGTCGATCACTTTTTGCTTTATGATTTTTTCCGCGAAGACGGCAGCGTCAATGAAAATGTGTTTGCCTACTCCAACCGTTTCGGAGAAGAGCGGGCGCTGATCGTTTATCATAACGCCTACGATTTTGCCCGGGGCTGGGTGCGCACCTCCGCTGCCTTTCTGGAAAAATCCGCCCCCAACGGGGAGCGCCGCTTAGTGCAGCGCACCATCGGCGAAGGGCTGGGGCTCTCCGGCCATGAACACGCCTATTGTATCTTTCGCGATCATGTCAGCGGGCTGGAGTTTATCCACTCCTGCCAAACATTGCACGAACAGGGACTCCTGCTGGAATTAGGCGCTTACAAATGCCGGGTTTTCTGGGATTTCCGGGAGGTGTGGGACGACGGCTCCGGGCAGTACCGGCAACTGGCCGAATCCCTGGACGGCCGGGGCGTACCCAGCATCGAGGCGGCGCGGCGGGAACTGTATTTACAACCCCTGCACCATGCCCTGAGAGAGGTGCTGCAGCCGGAGTTTCTCGATCCGCTGGTAAAAACGCCCAAAGGCGCCTTGGCCAAAAGGTTTTCCCAGCCGGCCCTGCCGGCCCTGCTCGAGGCCTATCGGCGCTTTTTGAAAACAGCGGCGGAGTTCGGCGGTTTCCCGGGGAGGTATGAGCCGCTGGTTGCCCGCCTCGAGAAAGACCTCAGTATTCTGCTCCAGCTGGATAAAACCACGCTTAAAAAACGCTTTCCATGGCAAGATTCCCGCCGTTACAGCCAGGCGCTTTCCCAATTCTCCCGGATTCCGGAAGAGCAGACTTTTGCCCGGCTGCTCTTGTTTTTTTGGAGCCTGTTCCGCGGCTTAGAACGCCTGGACGGCGATACGGCTCGTCGCTCTTCGCTCTCCCTGTGCGAGGAGTGGCTGCTCTTCAACGTTGTCCGCGCTTCCATGCAGCAGTTCGGATTAACCGAACAAGACGCCCGCCAGGCGCTGGCCCTGCTGCGCCTGATGCTGGCCCATCCCGGCTGGTTCGGGGAAACCCGGAACGGCAAAACAGGAGCGGCGCGGTTGCTGAAAGAAGTTTTGGCGGATCATGAGGCGCGTTTGTTCCTGAAAGTAAACAGCTATGACGGCGTGCTCTGGTACAACAAGGAAGCCTTCGACTTGCTCTGCGACTGGC
>JAJRYW010000668.1 GCA_024275555.1 Calditrichota bacterium
AGGCTCTCCCCCACATGCGAGGCAGGAGCCTCGAAAAGGCCTTCCACCGCGGAGCAGTGGAAGGAGGGAGCGCAGAGAGCACCAGCCCCCGGTAGCCGCAGGCTTCAGACTGCGGAGGGGGCGCAATCCGAAGCTTGCCCAACCCGCTGCGGCGGTGCTAATAGGCGCAGATGCCGGGTCAAGCCCGGCATGACGAGCAAAAAGTCAGACATGACTGGGAGAGGCGCTATTCCGCGCCAATCCAGGGCAAAATGAGTATTGCCGAAAAATACTCTCAGACGAAAAAATGCCGCAGGCATAGGCGCCTGCGGCTGGGGAAAAACCGGTTGAGGGTTCCATCAATACTACGAGTACATCGCGTCAATCTCCGCTTTATAGCGCTCCTGAATGACATTCTTCTTCAACTTCAGCGTGGGAGTAATCATACCGTTCTCGATGGTAAACTCCGGGACAATCTTCACTTTTTTGACCGTTTCAAAAGAAGCCAGTTCCTTGTTCACCTTTTCCACTTCGGCTTCAACCAGGGCCTGTACCTTCTCGTGATTCATCAGTTCCTCAAAGGAGTTGTAGCTGATATTCTGCTCCTCGGCGAATGTCTTTACATTGTCCGGATCAATCGTAACCAGGGCAACCAGGTATTTTCGCTTATCGCCGATCACAAAGGCCTGGTTGATGTACTTGGAATTGCTGATCAGTCCTTCGATCCGCGACGGGGCAATGTTCTTCCCCCCTGCGGTGATAATCAGATCCTTTTTCCGCCCGGTGATGCGCACAAATCCTTCCTCGTCGATCTCCCCCAGGTCGCCGGTGAGCAGCCAGCCGTCCTTGGTAATCGTCTCGGCGGTTTCCTCGGGCATCTTGTAGTAGCCTTTCATGATATTGCGTCCGCGGTACATCAGTTCGCCGTCCTCGGAGACTTTCTGCTCGATGCCCGGCCCGGGAGGCCCCACCCATCCGAAGCGGTAGTTGTCATGCCGGTTGATGTTGGTAAAGGAGGTGTTTTCGGTCATGCCGATTCCTTCCAGGATCAGAATTCCGGCGGCATGGAAGAACTTGGCAATCTCGGGGCTCAACGGCGCGGCGCCGCTGATACACCAGCGCACCCGGCCGCCCAGGGCGTCCTGAATCTTGCTGAAGACCAGCTTGCTGGCCAGTTTATATTTAAAATTCAAACCGGCGGGGATCGGTTGCTTGTTCAACTTGCAGTCGCTGACCTGGTTGCCGACCTCGCGGGCCCAGCGAAAGATTTTCAGCGCCAGGCCGCCCTTGGCTTCTGCGCCGCCGATCACTTTGGCATAAACCTTTTCGTAAATACGCGGAACGCTGGGGAACATATTCGGCCGGGCCAGTTTGATGTCCTCCACAATAGTTTCCATGCTCCGGGCAAAGGTGATCGGCGCCCCGACCAGCAAGGTGGCATAGGCAGCCAATCGCGCAAAGACATGGGCAAGGGGTAGGAAGAGGAATTCCTCTTCATCGTGCCGGAACTGCAAACTGATACAGACCGACTGGCTGGTGAAGCAGATGTTGTCGTGGGTCAGCACCGCGCCCTTGGGGATTCCCGTGGTTCCGGAGGTGTAAACGATGCCGGCGTCATCCTCCGGGGTAACCCCTGAGACCCGCTCCTGAAACTGCTCATCGCTGATGCTCTCACCCAGGGCTAAAAACTCATCATAAGTGATCACCCAATCATCGCCCTTATGTTCGCCCTCGAACATTATCACTTTGCGCACCTTGGGAATCTGATCCCGGATTTCCAGCACTTTGGCTAATTGTTCCTGGTTCTCCACAAAAATCAGGGCGGAGTCGCTGTGATCAATAATATACTGGCAATCTTTGGCCAATAATGATTGATAAAGACCTACGGTCACTCCACCGACGCTCATCGTTGCCAGATCGATCAACACCCACTTATAACAGGTGTAGCTGAGAATATTGAGCTTGGTTCCTTTCTCCACCCCCAGGGCCATCAAACTTTTACCGGCTTTTTGCACATCCCGGTAGACATCGCCCCAGGTAACCGAGGTCAATGCGTTCCCCCCGCTAAACCAGCGATAAGCCGGCTGCTCCGGGAATCGGTCAACCGTGGACTTGAGCAACTCATGAAAATTTTGGAACTCCGTGAATTCTGAGACAGTCATAATGACCCCCTTGCTGATGGTTTTTAGAATGTTACATCATTTATTAGTGATAATTTTTTTGCGCTTTTCTGGCCTTTGCGAAATTTTTCAAGAAATCAGGCGGCTACAAATATCGTCTCTCTTCGGTTGCACACCCGCTCACATGGATATTGATCCTTTCCGGAAATCGGTTTTGCCCAGCCAGGCGTTGATCAGCGCCGGTTTTCCCTGGGCGACGCTGCTGCGGGCGGTCTCTATCGCACCGGCAATTTCCGCTTCGTTGCGAATCGCCATTCCGCTGCCGCCAAGCGCTTCGGCAACCCGGTGATAATCGCTGCGATTCAACACTGTGCCAACATCGTCGTGCAGGATTTCCACCTGCTCGCGGGCAATCTGGGTCCATCCGCCGTCGTTTCCCACCACGGCAATCACCGGCAATTGATGCCGCACCAGCGAGTCAAAATCCATCAAGCTGAAGCCGGCCGCGCCGTCTCCGTATAAGAGCCACACTTCCGCCTCCGGCCGCACCAATTTTGCCCCGATAGCGAACCCGGCGCCTCCACCCAGGGTTCCAAACACGCCGGGGTCCAACCAGGAGAGCGGCTGCCGGGGAGAAAGGATGTACGAAGCGACAGCAATAAAATCACCGCCGTCGGCAACCAGCACGCTCTCTTGCGGCAAGGCCTGCTCAATTTTCCGGCACAGGCGGAGCGGGTTCAGGTAATCCGTGGGCTGCTCCGCTTTTCGGGCGATTTCCGCTTCGCGTTGCTCATCGCGTTCCCGAAGCTGCCGAATCCAGTCTTCCCACTGCGGATTGGCGTCAAACGCTTCCGCCAATTGAGACAGAAACAGCGCCGGATCAGCAAGGACGCCCAGGTCGGGGCGCCGGTTTTTGTTTAAGTCGGATTTGCTCAAGTTCACCGAAATAAGCGTCGCGCTGCTGCGCACATGGCGGCCGTAGTCCAATCGAAAATCGTTGGGAATCCCGGCCAGCAGAACCAGGTCGGCTTCTTTGAGCGCTTTTCGGCGCTGATGCCGCATCTGCAGCCGACACCCTTTGCCCAGCAGCCCCCGGGCTGTTCCGGACAGGTAGACCGGCAGACCCATTTTCTCAACCGCGGCAACCAGCCTTTCCACCTCGGCGGTATTTACCGCAGCCTGGCTGCCGATGAGCAGCACGGGCTGTTTGGCCCGGGCCAGGCGGCGGATTGCCGAAGCAACCGCCGCGTTCGATGGTTTTGCCGCCGTGGTCGGGCGGACCCGGGGCGTTCGCTGCCAATCCACCCCGGCAAACAAGCGCTCCACATGACGTTTCAAATACCATTGCATGGCCCGGTTGGCCAATCCCCGGCCCCGGGCGGCTTGCACGCCGTACAGCTCGCGCACCAATCTTTCTTCATACAACAAATCGACCGGGCATTCCACAAAGACCGGCCCCGGTATTCCCTGGCGGGCCCGGTAAAAAGCTTCTTCCATCGCCGGCCCCAGTTGCCGCACCTGTTTTAGGGACGTTTGCCATTTTACGCAGGATTTCATCAGCGCGAGCTGGTCGATATCCTGCAACGCTCCCCGGCCGCGCAAGGCTGTCGCGGCTGCGCCGCCAACAAGAACCAGCGGCGACTGCGCCAACCGGGCGTTTTTAACAGCCGTTATGGTGTTGGCGACGCCGGGACCGGCCGTCACCACGGCAACACCGGGGATGCCTCCAAGACGCGACACCGCATCGGCTGCAAACACCGCCGTCGCCTCATGCCGCACATCTACAACCCGAATGTTACGCTGTTTACAGGCCGACAAAATGGGAGAAATATGGCCGCCGCAGAGGGTAAACAGAAACGGAACCCGATGGGCTTTTAAAACCTCTGCGATGAGCTCTCCTCCATGCACCTGCTGCGACTCCTCCTGTTTAGGTTGGCTGTTCTATCCGGCTTCTACGGAATTATTGTCAACCGCTGGTGATGCACCCTGCCCATCCCGGGGACAGCCCCGGTTGGCTCAAAATTGATGTCGAAATCAACCCGAGTTATCGAATTTGTGGGAATTTACACAATTCAAATCATTTTTGCAAAAAAAGTTGTCGGATGCTTTCCGGTTACCGTATCAGCCGCTTCCAAATCGATTGCTACTCCGGATGATATCCCATCATAAGCACAAAATCATTAAATTATATAGAACGGTTGGGTATATGGCACGGCGCCCCGGACATTTTTCAGCGCACCGAGGATGAGTTCCAGGGCCATAAACACCGGATCGGGAACAGGAAAGGGAGCGCGGATCTCCCAGCGGCTGGCCGGGCGAAACCCACAGCGGGGATAATACTCCGGCCAGCCCAGCACAATCACCGCCGTAAATCCCAATTGACGCGCCTGCTCCAGACCAAATTGCACCAGTTTGCTGCCAATACCCTGATTTTGCTTCTCCGGCAACACCGCCATCGGGGCAAGCGCCAATGCCGGGAAACGCTCCTGGCCGGCTTCGATGTCAATCCGGGTAAAAAGGAGATGGGCGCAGATTTGCTCATCGACGACGGCGACGAGCGACAATTCCGGCAGGTAGGCCGGGTCGCTGCGGAGCATATCGACCAATTCGGCTTCATCCGGCTGGCCAAAAGCGGCTTTGTTTACCTCAAAAACAGGTCGATAGTCCTGCGGTTATTCAACACGAATAGTAATCTTCATCCAAATTCTCCTTATGGCTCATAATTTTCCATGAGAAGCCAAAACCCGATCCAGCCCCAGGAAGCCCAGCGAGCATAAAATTCCCAGCACCCCGGCGCCCAGCCACAGGGCGGTGGGGCCAAAATGGTCATACACACCCGTGCCGGTAATCGGGCCGACGATAAACGAGAGCGAAAAAGCAAAGGTGAACATCCCCATGTATTTGCCCCGGTTTTTCTCTCCGGCCCGGTTGGCAACAAATCCGGATATGATCGGAAAGAGCAGCATTTCTCCGATGGACCAGATCAGCACGGTAAGGGCGGCAAAGCCATAGTTACGGCCCAGGGGCAGGACAGCAAAACCGGCAAACATCAGCAGAACCGCCAGGGCCATCACCCGCACCGGGTTATGCTGTTCCAGCCGGTGCACCAGGGGCATCTCCGCCAGCACAATCAGCAACCCGTTGAGGGCCATCAGACTGCCGATATGCCGTTCAGTGAGCCGGTAAACTTCCCGCAGGTAAACCGGCCAGGTGTTGAAGAGCTGCACAAAGAGCAGGCCGGCGCAAAACAGCAATATCAGCACAAAGACAAACACGCCGTCTTTCCAGGGCTGTCGCTCCGGGGGCAGGGCTTCCCTCCGCCGGGCCAGGTGATCGAACACGACGGTTTTCCGGAACAGAAAGAAGAAAAGCAAGGCGGCTGCCAGGCAGGTTAATCCATCGGCCCAAAAAATCAGTTGGTAATTTCGCAGGGCCAGAATACCCCCTACCGCGGGGCCAATGGCAATGCCCAGGTTGGAGGCCAGGCGCAGCAGGGCAAACCCGCGGGCGTGCTTTTCCGGGGGGCATACCGCCGCCAGGGCCGCCGAGTTGGCCGGGCGCAGCGTCTCGGCTACCAGCGCTGTAACAAAGAGCATCACACCGATTTCCGGCAAGCCTTCCAGGTAGGAAAGCCCGATAAACCCCAGGCCGGCCAGCGTCAGGCTGGTAAACTGCACCTGCCGGGTTCCCCAGGCGTCATTCAGCCAGCCCCCCACTAAAGCGCCGCTGAGCGACCCCAGGCCATATATGCTGATCATAAGGCCGGCCGTGGAAATGGAGTATCCCAGCACTTCGGTAATGTACAGGGAGAGGAAGAACAGCACCATCGTGCCGCTGCGGTTAACAAACATCACCCCGGCAAGCTGCCAGGCTTCCCGGGGTAATCCGCTGTAAACGGATTGGTACCAGCGCCAAAACGGCCTCACTGATAGTCGCCGCGTGCAGCCGAATGGGTGATCGGATTGAGAAAACGAAAGAAGAGGGGCCGGCGGTCATTGCGGTTCACCACGCGGGCGTCGCCGTTGTTATCCAAAATAATGTAGACATACCGGTCGTCAATTGCCAGGCCCTCCGCATGGCCGTAGCGCATATCTTCGTAGCGGAACTCTTCCCGCTCGGCCAGTTCATGGAAGGACCAGGCGCGGCCCTCCCGAATCCCTTCGTTCGTAGCAATCAGTTCGCAAAAGACGTAGGCGTTGCGCACCAGGGCAAACAGCCGCCCCCGGTACCAGTAGAGCCCGGCAAAATCCGTCGAGACGCCTTCCGGAAAAGAAAAGCGGCTTTGGTTGAGAAGATAGGCGTGGATTTGGGCCGGTTCTTTATCCAACTCCACCCGGATCAGCCCGCGCGGCTGGCGTTCCGCCGCCACCCAGAAACGCTGCTCCCCGGCCCGGGCAAGCCCCTCCGCATACGCATTTTTTATTTGAAACAGGCCCACAGCTTGCCCGGCCGGTTTCAGATTAGGACTGATCCAGGCAAACTGCCCGTCCCGGGCCCGAACTTTGAGAATCTGAAAACGGGTTTCGCTGATCAGGTAAAAATTACCTTCCCCGTCGCAGGTAATGCCCTCAAAATCGAACCAGCCCCGTTGTTCCGGATCGGGCAGGGTAAAGCGAATTACCGGTCGCAGCCGCACTTTATCCCCCTGGAAATCGAGCCGGAAAATGGCGTCGTCATGCTTGTCGGAAATGGTGTAGAGAACGTCGTCGCAGATTGTCAAGCCGGAGGGCTGGCAGTTCGGAGGGCCTTCTACAACAAAATAGTCCTGCAATATCAGTGTGTCCGGCGGCGACTGGGCCGGCAATGAGAATGTCAGAAAGAACAAACTCAACATTTCGATAAATAAAAATCTATATAAGTAATTGCACTTAAATAAACGACAATTCGTACTTGCTGGCTTCGACAAGCTCAGCCAGCAGTCCCAGCCAGGAGGCTGAGCTTGTCGAAGCCGGTAGTGCCTGAAAAAGTGTCGTTTATTCAATACCATTTACTTAT